>JANOAI010000592.1:0-18308 GCA_031411055.1 Pirellulaceae bacterium | reverse complement strand
CGAAATGAAGCTAGCTAACCCAGTTCTTTTAATTTGCTTTGTGCTCTTGGGGCAGTTGGTGATTCCGGCATCCCTTTCGGCACTGGAAGCGGATGGGTTAATCGTGGTTGGGGCGCCCGGTGAACAAGAGTATGCAGCGGGCTTTGACGAAGCAGCCAAAAGTTGGGAGCGAACACTCAGTTCAATCAAAGCGACCGTTGAAACAGTGGGACGCGATGCCGCGGCCCGTACGAAGATTCTGGCTTGGGTCAAATCTCGTAAGGATAACCCTCGTCGCGAACATTGGCTCATTTTGATCGGACATGGAACGTATCAGCAGAAGACAGCCAAGTTTAATTTGCTTGGTGGCGATATTTCAGCTGACGAACTCCAGTCGCAGATTCAGGAGGCCGGAGGGGCATGGCGAATCGTCGTTTGTGCTTCGGCCAGCAGTCCATTCATTACAGCCTTGTCGGGGCCGAACCGAATTGTGATTACGGCGACGAAAAGCGGTTCAGAGCAGAACTATTCGCGATTCGGAACGTATCTTGCGAGCTCCATTTCAGACGTTCGAGCCGATGTGGATCATGATGGAGGCGTTTCATTACTCGAAGCGTTCGTCGATGCATCATCGCGATTGGCAGAATGGTATGAATCGGAAAATCGGCTTGCGAGTGAACAAGCTTTGCTCGACGACAACGGCGATCAACGCGGGACACCGGCCGCTTTCTTTCAGGGTACCCGCGCGGTGAAGGCTGCCGCCAATGGCTTGGAGCTCGATGGCGACATTGCGAATCTTTGCTTTCTTGTGATTCCAAAATTGCCGGAAGGCTGGAACGACAAAAAACAAGAGCAAACCAACTCGCTCGAGAAGGAGATCCGCGAACTTCGTTCCGCTAAGGCAAGGCTGTCGGATGACGAATACTACGAGAAGTTAGAGAAACTCTTGCTTGAGATGGCAAAGCTTGTGATTGAACCGGCAACGACGAAAGCAAACTAGTTCGACTGTCCCAAATCCTTTAACACGAAGCGCAAGCGAGTGGCTTGGCGATCGAAACCTCAAGAAAACCACTCGCTTGCGCTTCGTGTTAGCAATGAGTTTGTGGCTTCCCAAAAAACTAATGGGGACAGAGCACTCGCCCACAAAAAACTAACTGGCTTGAGGATTTTGAGTTGGAGCGGCGGCGGCGGGGGGCGGCGCGGGTTGCCAAACATGACGAAACCAGGCCGGCAGTCGGAACCGATGCGGGTTCGCAGCGGACGACATTTCGCGTTCTTCATTGCGAGAGCATTGCATGCGAAGTGGACCGTAGCAGTTGTTAAACTGGTCGATAAATTCTTCGGTGGCATCGGGGATAAAGATGGACCCAACGATTTTTGTCCCTTGGACGATGACCCCGTCGGGGCGATCTCGCTCACTTCCGGACGAAGATGATGTCATGGGACGGGTCCTTACGTCATTGAACTCAAGAGGCGCAGGATTGCTTCCGACGCTTCGCTCAGTCTATCACGACACAGCGTCTCGACGCGAGAGCCAAACTTGCAAACTGCTCCACGTAATCCTACAACGTCGACGCCAAGCTTTGCAGCCCGAACGAATTCATCCAGTCGTAGCGAACCAGCCAAAGCGAGCTGGATTCCAACCTCGGAGGCAGAGTCTCGCATCGTCCTCAGTTCGCGATCCGTACACCAATCCCAAATCCGACCGGCCTGTTTGTCGTACGTGTCGATCAGAATATAGGGGGACCGGATTCGTTGCGAAGCTTCCAGCACTTGTTCCCAAGGCGGCGAGTTCGCTCGGTGACGGTCCGCGTAGTGGCAAAGGATAAGGTGTCCCGGTAGCTTCAATTCCTGGGCAAGGTCTTGGACACTCTGGGACCAGGGGGCATAATCGTCACAATTTGCCAGGCCGACCTTGGCAAAATCGAAGCCCGCGATCACCTCCACCATTCCAAGCCAAGTTTTGTCTCTTAGCTCCCCAACTGCAATGCTGAGCGGTTTTTCGCTGATCTCGGAAATCGCACGAGCCGCCTGAAGGAAAGCTTCGGCCGTTTCCACCGCGGGACAACCCAACGAGCCTCGATCGGGGTTTTTGAGGTCGATCCAGTCGGGAAAGCAGCCTGCACTCGCGACAAGTTCCGCGGTGTTTTCATAACTCACAAGCAGTTTAAGGTTGTATGGCGTAGGCACTTAGAATCGGGCTCGCTTCGACTCCCGCAAATTTGGACTTACCTTTTTAATACTCGTCGGCGACAATTTTAGGCGACTTTCCAACGAATTCGCAGTCCAAACAGGCCAACCCGGTGAATCCACAGTTCATAACGACCCAAGACCAGTTTCAGGAGCTTTGTACGGCTCTCGAAAATACGGAGCTGGTGGCGTTCGACACCGAGTTTGTGGCCGAGGATTCGTATCGCCCTGAATTGTGTTTAGTTCAGGTTGCCACGGACGATATCCTGGCCGTAATCGACCCACTCGAATGCGGTCCGATCGATCGTTTTTGGCAATTGTTGCTCGATCCAAAACGTAAGGTCGTCGTGCATTCGGGTCGTGAGGAAGTTCTGTTTTGCTTCCGAGCTACCGGATGCCAGATCCCATCTTTATTTGATATTCAGTTTGCAGCGGGCTTTATGGGGCTCGATTATCCCGCATCCTATGGGAATCTCGTTCAACGATTCACCGGGACAGTGCTCGATAAAGAAGAAACACGCAGCGATTGGCGTCGTCGGCCGCTGACTACACGGCAACTTCGATATGCATCCCAAGACGTTCGCGACCTTCCTGCCATTTTTCGAATATTGACCGAACAGCTTGGCACGTTGGACCGATTAACCTGGCTTGAAGAAGAACTCATTGTTTGGCAATCGGAGCTTGCGTTGGCAGAGCGGCAAGAGAATTGGCATCGGATGAGCGGCATTCATTCGCTCAACGGGAGTGCTTTGCCAATTGCGCGAGCCTTGTGGCTATGGCGCGACGAACGTGCTCGAAGCCGCGATCTTCCACCACGCCGCATTCTACGCGATGATCTTTTGGTTGAGTTGGCTCGGCGCGGTACGTCCGACGTCAAGCGAATGTCGAGCCTTCGCGGAATGGAGCATCGTAATTTGCGTCCACTGGTTGAGGAGTTGTCGAAGGTCATTGACGAAGCAAAAGATGCTCCCGTACCTAAGTGGCCCAAACGAACTCGTTACGGAAATAGTCAGCCTGCAGGAATGGTAACTCAGTTTCTGGGAGCTGCCCTAGCACACATCTGCAAATCGCGGCGAATTGCCCCTTCCATTGTCGGAACGGCTGATGATTTGCGTGATTTTGTGTTATACAGAACGGAGCGGCAGGCGGCTGACACGGCCCCCCCTGCCCTGCTCAGCGGATGGCGAGCATCGATTGTCGGACGTTACCTGGACGACTTGCTGAAAGGCGACTTGGGTCTAGCATTGTCCGGACTAGGTGAGGAGATGCCTTTACGTTTTTGTCAGGCGGATCCTATCCCAGCTGAAAGCTCATAAGCGTCGCTTCGGATTGCAAAAGACCATGATTTCTCTCGATATAACTCGACAACTTCCTGACGATCAACGTGTGGTGATGACCGCCGTTGGTTTAACGTCTCCCAACGGAAATAACCTCGAATCCTATCGTGAGAGCCTGCTGAACGGAAAAAGCGGAGTTCGCGACTATGAAATTCGTTATGTCGGTAAAACGTTAGCTGGCGTCTGCGAATTCGAATCGACGAAATACCAGACGAAAAAAGATATTCGTCGCGGAACGCGTGCTGGTGCAGTCGGGATTTGGGCGGCGCGAGAAGCGGTGTCGCGAAGCGGAATCGATTGGGAAAATTTTGATCGCTCTCGAGTCGGCATCTACATCGGCGTGACCGAACACGGCAACGTCGAAACCGAAAACGAGATTTACGCCATTAAGGCCTATGATTACGACACCCAGTACTGGTCGCATCACCACAATCCGCGGACGGTTGCTAACAATCCAGCCGGAGAAATTGCGCTCAATATGGGGGTCACGGGGCCGCATTATACGATTGGAGCGGCTTGTGCGGCTGGGAACGCTGGGATTATCCAGGGTGTCCAGATGCTTCGGCTCCACGAATGCGATTTGGCCCTAGCTGGTGGAGTTTCCGAGAGTATTCACACCTTTGGAATTTTTGCGTCGTTCCGTTCGCAAGGGGCGTTGGCGCATCACGCGGACGCGACGAAAGCCTCAAGGCCGTTCGATGTCGATCGGAACGGAATCGTCGTCTCCGAAGGGGCCTGCATCTATGTGCTGGAGCGGCTTTCCGATGCCAAAGCGCGTTCTGCGGAGATCGTTGCCGAGATAGTTTCCTATGCCATCAACACGGACGCAACCGACTTTGTCCTGCCGAACCCGGAACGGCAAGCACAATGCATTGAGCTTGCCCTGAAACGCGGTGGTTTGGCGGCTGATCAAATTGACATCGTAAGTACCCATGCCACCGGAACGAGCAGTGGAGACTCGCAAGAATGTGACGCTCTTCGCCGCGTTTTTGGCTCAACCACGCGGACGAGTTTCAACAATACTAAGAGCTTCATCGGGCACACGATGGGAGCGGCTGGAGCCTTGGAATTAGCAGGAAATATCCCGGCCTTCCAAGATCGCACTTGCCACGCGACAATAAATGTAGACAAACTTGATCCCGAGTGCGAACTCAAAGGCTTGGTCGTCAATCAACCGCAGGAACTTTCACGAGTTGATTACATTTTGAATAATTCGTTCGGAATGCTTGGGATCAATTCGGTTCTTATCGTTCGAAAATTTTAGTAATAGACTGTTTGAGGAAGACCCATGACGCCAGCCGAGATTCGCGAAGAAATTCTCGACATCCTAAGTGAAATTGCGCCCGATGAAGATCTCTCGGACCTCGAGGACGATAAGAGTTTTCGTGAGCAGATGGAACTGGATAGTATGGACTTCCTGGATATCGTGATGGAACTGCGGAAGCGACACCGTGTACAGATTCCTGAGGACGAGTATACGAATCTTGCGAGCATGGCCAGCACGGTCAGTTACCTTGAGCCCAAGATGCGCGACATTGTGCGAGCATAATTTTCTGCTTCGTATTTGGTTAGCAGCACGATGACTCAATCGACCAACGAATTGCTGACCGGCATACAACAGATCATTGAGCATCTGGAGCGAAGCGGACTACATTGGTTACCAAAACCAAATGATGGCTGGGCCACCGCTTGGTCGACAGCCGACGGCAAAATGAGTCAGCCGCTAAACTCCAATTCGGTGGTGCTGAAAACGGAGTCAACATCGGGCGTGGAGGTTGCTTCAGCTGCAAAGAAGCCAGAGTTCGTCTCTGAAGCGATCGCAGTACGCATCGCTGAAGGTGATTCCGAACAGGCTGTCGCGATGGATAGCAGCAAAGGAGCCAGCAAGCTCTCATTTCCTGTTCCGCCGTCAGCTCAAGCTTCTTCTGCAACCCTCACGATTGCTGGTGAAAACTGGGCCGGTAGGCGTTTGCCGCTTGATGAACGCGCCGCCATTTTCCAAACTCTCAACGAGCAAGTCGTCGCCTGCCGCAAGTGTGAAGAATTAGCCTGCTCACGAAAGCAGACAGTATTTGGTGTCGGTTCCTTGGAAGCCAGGGTTGCCTTTTTTGGTGAAGCTCCGGGAGCGGACGAAGATCGCCAAGGGGAACCGTTTGTAGGTGCAGCGGGACAGCTGCTCAACAAGATCATTGCAGCGACGAAGATGAAACGCGAAGAGGTTTATATCTTGAATTCACTCAAGTGCCGACCGCCGGGCAATCGAACGCCAGTTGATGAAGAAATTGCGAAATGCCGTCCATTCTTCGAAAGCCAGCTCGACGTTATTCAACCCGAGTTTATCGTCTGTCTTGGAGCTGTGGCGGCTCGGGCTGTTCTTCAATCCAACGATTCTGTTGGTCGATTGCGTGGCCGATTTCATCGTTACCGAGGGGCTCGCGTTTTGGTAACGTATCACCCTGCCTATTTATTGAGGAATGAAAGTGCCAAACGGTTCGTCTGGGAAGATATGCAGTTCCTCATGAAAGCCATGGGGATTTCTACATGACACAATCCGTTCGTATTCGAAATGTCGAGATTGGCAAAGGGCAGCGCCCGTTGCTGATCGCGGGGCCATGCGTTTTAGAGTCGCTGAGTCTTGCCCAAACCATCGCGGAAAAATTGGTTGAAATTGCATCCGCGCTCAAGGTGCCGCTGGTCTTTAAAGCATCGTTTGATAAGGCCAACCGGACGAGTGGCGGAGCGTTTCGCGGACTAGGAATCGATGAAGGGCTTCGATTGTTAGAGAAAATTGGGACGCAATTCAACGTACCGGTGACGACCGATATCCATCTCCCTGAGCAGGCAACACCGGCAAGCCAAGTTTGCGACATTCTTCAAATTCCCGCCTTTTTAGCGCGTCAAACCGACTTGCTCTTGGCGGCAGCGTCGACCGGCAAGGTCATCAATGTAAAAAAGGGGCAGTTTATGGCTCCGTCCGACATGCAGTATGTCGTATCAAAGGTTCGTGGTGCAGGAAATGATCAAGTGATGTTGTGCGAACGTGGAACCTTTTTTGGTTATGGTCGTTTAGTGAACGATTTGCAGGGGCTGCCGATCATGCGATCCTTCGGAGTTCCTGTGATTTTTGACGCGACCCACTCGGTACAGCAGCCAGGTGGTCTTGGCGGAGCTACGGGTGGAAATCGGGCGATGGTCGAACCGATCGCGCGCGCGGCCGCTGCGGTTGGGGTAGACGGATTCTTTTTCGAAGTCCACCCTGATCCAGACAGCGCTCCGAGCGACGGTCCAAACATGATTCGGCTCGAGGAATTTTCAGCTCTCTTTAGTCGCGTTTTAAAGATTTGGGAAACCGCCGTGGAAGTGGGAGCGTAGTTTGTTCACTGTGCGAAAATCTAATTATCGAACTGTTCTCCCCGTTTTAGTGTTCATCTCGATCTCGCTAACTTCGTGTTCGGTCCATGATCCGACTCGGGAACTTCGTGAGCGCGAAGCCAAGTCTGGACAGGCTGAAGCCGAAGCGATCGACGAACTTGGTTCGTTGATGCACGCACTTCCGATGCTAGGGCGGTACGATCGCGATGCCCTCCTCCGCGAGTTTACGAATACGATCAATGCTTGGGGAAATTCCAAACCTAAGGCCTTAGATTGGAAGAAGTCGGAACTATTGCAGTCGCTGCCTGAATCCATCCGTTCGTTTGACTTTGCACAGCGGCTTGATCGATTTCAATTCGGTGCACCGGAGAGCGAGTACTTATGGCAATGTCGGCTAATGCGTGGTATCGGCGAATGGGTCCTTGATCGTCCCTATCATGATCAGGTCTTCATTCCGTTCCTGGAATCCAAGAAGCAATCCCTCTCTGCCGATGAGGCGTTAAAGCTAGAGCAATCTCTCAAGCTCTTCGATTGGACGATTCGGAATGTCGCATTAGAAGGCGAGGCGAAGGGAATTGAGAAGCCAATTATCGACCCGATTTCGCCTCAGCAAGACGGTAGTATCGGTTGCCGAACACTTCCATGGCAAACCGCCATGTTTGGACATGGAGACGCGGTTCAGCGAATTCGAGTTTTTACGCAGCTTCTCTTTCAGCAGAACATCCCTGCCGTTTTCCTAGCGATCGAAGCGGTCGAGTCACCGAAGACTCGGCAGTTATGGGCTGTGGGCGTCCCCATTGGCGACGAGCTTTACTTGTTCGAACCGCGACTTGGTCTGCCGCTCCCTATTGCGGACGAACCCGGCGTTGCAACCTTTCGGAGCGCCTCCGAAAATTCGTCCATCTTGCGTCGCGCTAAAGTTCCCGGCAGATTTGATTATCCGTTTACATCGGATGATCTTTCACGCGTCGTGGCGCTGATCGATGTCGAGCCATTTTCGCTCGGATATGCCATGCACGTTCTTGAGCGACATTTATCGGGCGAAAATCGTATGCGATTGTCTTGTGATACCGAAACGATTCGATCGCAACTGTCGCGAATCGTTCCCAACATGAAGGTTGAATTATGGAGCAATCCCTGGTTAGCTCATGAGATCAACTTGATGGTTCGGCAACAGGTCAACGACAAAACTCCGTTCGGTATAACGTACCAGATTGAAAACGGTGCATACATTTACGACACGGTTTTATCCGGTTCGCGCCTTGCACATTTTAGGGGCGAGTTTGAAACGACGCATGACATCAATGGCGCGCCTAATCGTTACATGAGCAGTCGAATCGATGATGCCAGCCTCGAAAAACTCCCCTATGATCGAGATACGCAATTCAAACTGCAGGTCCTCCGTTTTCAAACGGAGTCTCAAGAAGATTTTCAAAATCGTGTCGGATTGCTCCAGAAGAGCTTTCGACTAGCAAAGCTTGATTCCAATTTTTTCCTTGGGGTGTTGCAATTTGATGTCAGCAACTGGGATTCATCGATCGATTGGCTGGACAAGCGACTGGTTCGAGTGGCAGACACGGAAAGGTGGCGACCTCAAGCGAGTTACTTGATTGCGCGTGCCTTTGAACAAAAAGGGGATGTCAAGAAATCGCTTGAATGGCTAAAAACCGAAGGGGTTCCGCAAGAGGCGGGCAATCGAATACGGGCTCGACTAATTGAGAAACGAGAAGCCCCGGGTTCCTTATCGCCATGAGTTTGATTTGGTAGAATATGAAATGGCGTCGACCGTTTTCTGCGGACCGCAGCCGTCGATTTACGAGCTTTTTTCCTAAACTGGGTTAACAAAAATTTGACTTCTTCCGTGACAGAATCGGTTGTCAACAATCACGATCGCGCGAGCACTTTCGAGTTATCTTGGCGAGAGTCGATTAAGAAATTTGACGATCTTCTTGCAATGGAACTGAACTTCCTTTTGGAGAAAGCCCCGAGCCGCATTGCCGAGGCGATTCGATACTCGGTTTTGGCTCCTGGAAAGAGATTGCGTCCAATGCTCGCTATTTGGGGGGGAGAAGCGGTTGCGGGTGCCTTTGAAACTTCTCTACCCGCAGCCATCGCAGTTGAATTGATCCACTGCTATTCCCTGATTCACGATGACCTTCCGGCCATGGACGATGACGACCTCCGCCGGGGACTACCCACTTGCCACGTCAAGTTTGACGAAGCCACCGCGATCCTTGCGGGGGATGCTCTGCAACCCATGGCATTCGAAGTCCTCGCATCCAGGATTCCGGACCCTTCGGTTGCCCAGAAAGCAATATGCCGGTTAGCACAAGCTGCCGGTCCCAATGCACTGGTGGGTGGACAGGCAGACGATCTACGAGCGGAAAGAGAGGGAGGGAACGAGGAATTGCTACAGGCAATTCACGCCCGAAAAACGGGGGCCATGATCGAAGTTTCGGTTGCCCTCGGTGGGGTCCTTGCGGGATGTTCCAAGGAACAGCTTGTTCGGCTTTCGGAATATGGGATCGCGATTGGACAAGCCTTTCAGATTGTAGACGATCTTTTGGATGTGGTTGGAAATACCGAAGAGCTAGGAAAAAGGGCTGGTAAGGATTGCCAGCGAGGAAAACTAACTTATCCAGGAATCTATGGCGTCGAGGCGAGTCGCAAGGCGGCCAGTGATTACACTGTTAGGGCGGTACAAATTGCTGAGTCGTTCAGTTCACAGGGTGAAAATCTTATGCGGCTTGCCAAGCATTTGCTCGAAAGGACACACTAGAAAATGCATGAAATGTTGTCCCGATTGGAATCGGCACATCAGCTCCACGATATGTCGGTGGCAGAGCTCGAGAAGTTGGCAAGTGAGATCCGCGATGTTCTGTGCAATCTTCTTTCAATCAAGACAGCTCACTTTGCATCCAATTTAGGGGTGGTTGAGCTTTGTCTTGCGCTGCACAGCGTTTTTGATTTTCGTACGGATCGATTGATCTGGGATACGGGGCATCAAATTTATCCCCACAAATTAGTGACCGGACGCTATCACGAATTTTCAACGATTCGGGAGCGGCGAGGGCTCATGGGCTACCCCAATCCGGCCGAAAGTGACTACGACCTTTTTATGACGGGACATGCTGGTTGTAGTGTGTCGACAGCGCTTGGATTGAAGAGTGGCGATGATCTCATGGGGCAAGGAACGCGTAAGAGCGTGGCAGTGATTGGAGACGGGGCTTTTCCGTCTGGAATCGTCTTCGAAGCGATGAACAATGCGGGCGAGTTAGACAAAGACTTGATTGTCGTCCTGAATGATAATCGCATGTCGATCTGCCCACGGGTGGGGGCTCTTGCGAACTACTTAGATCGACTGAGAGCGAATCCGTTTTATACCGGCCTCAAGAGCGAGGTCGTCAAAGTCTTGAATAAGTTACCGGTTTTTGGCGATCCGACGGAGCGTCTGCTGGCTCAAGTCAAAGAAGGGGTCAAAGCTGGAATGGTCGGAGGAATGCTTTTCGAAGAGTTCGGTTTCCGCTATTTTGGTCCGATTGACGGGCATGATATCAGTCTTACAAGAAAGTATCTGGAGATGGCCAAGGCGCAGGACGGCCCTGTCCTGCTTCATGTCGTCACCGAAAAGGGGCATGGCTATCAACCAGCCGCGAAAGATCCGGTGTACTTCCACACGCCACCCGCTTTCGACGACGAGGATGGCCAGCCGAGAGTGAAAGACTCCGGTGCGAAACCCGCATTCACGAACTTCGCGCGTGACGCCATCATTCATCAGATGCGAAAGAACAAACTGGTCACTACGATGACCGCGGCCATGTGCCAAGGGAACAAACTAGAGCCAGTTCGCGATGAATTCCCGGATCGGTTTTTTGATGTTGGGATTTGCGAATCGCATGCCGTCGCGTTTGCCGCAGGTCACGCAAAAACCGGACTCAAGCCGATTGTCGCAATCTATTCGACCTTCTTGCAACGATCGTACGATCAGATTTTTCAAGAGGTCTCGCTACAGAATCTTCCCGTCGTTTTCATGATGGATCGAGCTGGACTGGCGGGCCCCGATGGTCCAACCCATCATGGAGTATTCGACATTGGCTATATGCGGGTTTTCCCAAATATAGTCATGATGGCACCAGGTGATGCAAGCGACGTCGAGCCGATGTTGGAGTTTGCATTGAATCACCCTGGGCCGACAGCGATACGTTATCCGAAGGCAACGGCTGGGATCTTTGATCGACCAAAGCAACCGATCGAGCTTGGGAAATCAGAAACCATGCGTTGGGGTATCGACGGGGCAATTATTGCTTGCGGAGCCATGCTTCATCAGGCAATGGCTGCCGCAGACGAACTGAAAGAGGAAGGCCTGGACGTCGCGGTCGTAAACGCTCGGTTTATCAAACCACTTGATCTGCGCATGTTGAAGCAGGTTTTCGCCGATTGCCGATTCGTTGTGACGCTGGAGGAAGGTGCGTTGATGGGTGGATTCGGAAGCGCCGTTCTCGAAGCCGCTTGCCAACATGGCTGGGACACGCGGTGCCTGAAGACGTTGGGCCTTCCAGATCGCTACATTGATCATGGTGATCGAAATGAATTGCTCGCCGAGCTTGGCCTTGACTCACGCGGTGTGGCTCAAGCATGTCGCGAGCTGGCCGAAAGATTTTCCGATACCGCATCAGCCTTCTAATCGTAAGTGAGATGCAATTTGGCTGCTTGGCATCACGACAAACGATCCTCTCCCCGCGTTGTCGTTCTTGCGCCCGCTAAAAAGCCAAGGGTCGCCGAAGGATTGGAACGCCTCATTCCTATCCTCGAGAAGAATGCGGAAGTCATTGCGATCGACCAAGTTTTCGAATACAGCTTTGTCGAATCGAACGCCGATTTAGTCGTTGTCCTTGGCGGAGACGGTTCGATTCTTCAGTCCGCACGCCAAATGGGGAGAAATCAACTACCCGTCCTGGGAGTGAATCTTGGTCGGCTTGGATTTCTCGCAGCCCTTCCACCGGAGCAGATTAGTGAAATTTGGCCGAAGGTCTGCGCGGGCGAATTCGAAGTGACCAATCATCTCATGTTTGAGAGTACGGTCGAACTGAATGGCAATATCATTCATCGCCAGCTTGGACTCAATGAAACGTCCATACTTGGAGGACCGCCGTACTCGATGTTGCAAATCGAGCTTCATATCGATAAGCAACTGGCAACGACTTACAACTGCGATGGACTCATTGTGGGGACGCCGGTCGGATCGACCGCTCACAATCTTTCCGCGGGAGGACCAATTCTCGCCAAGACACTTCAAGCCTTCGTTATTATTCCGATAAGCCCTCACACGTTAACGATGCGTCCCATCGTGGAAAGCTCCGACCGGCGGTTCGAGCTGCGACTGCATTCGCCCCATCCCTCTGCCAGCGTCGTCGTCGATGGACGGGTGGTTTGCTCGCTGGACGTCCAGCACCGAGTCTACGTCGAACGGGCGGAATCATCGTTTCAATTAATTGCCATGCCGGGAAGAAACGATTATCGCACTCTTCGCGATAAGCTAGGTTGGAGCGGTAGCCCGCGCGGACGTTTCGACGTCGAGTAGGGTTCTTTCTGGGCGTTGTTCTTAAGTCTACAATTTAGCTGCGTGAATTCTGACAATTCTGGTCAACGATAAACTCCTTCGTCTAAGCAAGCTCAACCTCTATGTCGATCGAAAAGTGCGTTATTATTGGAAGTGGACCCGCCGGTTGGTCTGCAGCGATTTATGCGGCTCGAGCCAATCTTTCGCCATTGCTCTTCGAAGGAACGGTCAAGCCAGAAATGATCCCGCTTGGCCAGCTAGCTTTCACGACCGAGGTTGAAAACTACGCCGGTTTTCCTTCTGGAAATATTCGTGCTTTCGTCGAATCAGCCATCGATAAAGACCGGCAATGGAATCTTCCTCCGGCTCCCAAAGGACATGAGAAAGACGGCCAGCCTCACTACGCTGTCCAAGGGGTTGAATTGATGGAGCTGATGAAACAGCAGGCGCTCAATTTTGGAACGCGCGTTATCGGCGATGATGTGGTGGATGTCGACTTCGACCAACGGCCCTTCAAGATCTCGACGGGAAGTGGTGAAACGCATTTCGCCCACACCGTGATCGTTGCAACCGGTGCACGCGCCAATTATCTGGGGCTACCATCGGAAGAAGTCTACAAGAACAAGGGTGTCAGTGCGTGTGCAGTGTGTGACGGAGCCTTGCCTATCTACCGACGAAAGCCTTTGGCCGTCATCGGAGGCGGGGATACGGCTGTCGAAGAAGCGAGCTACTTGGCGAACCTCGACGGGGCCGACAAGATTTATCTCGTTCATCGACGAAATGAGCTGAGAGCCTCCAAGGTCATGCAAGATCGAGCTAAAAATCATCCCAAAATTGAATTGGTTTGGAACAGTATCGTGGAGGAAGTCCTTGGCGATGGCAAGCAAGTCACCGGACTAAAGCTTAAGAGTTCCATCGACGGTACGACGAGCCAACTTAACGTGAGCGGAATGTTTGTTGCCATTGGACATACGCCCAATACCACATTTTTGAAAAACAAACTGACCATGAATGATAAGGGTTATATTCAGTGGACCAAGGCGTTTCGGACCAATACGAGCGTTGAGGGAGTTTTCTCTGCTGGCGACGTATCGGATGACAATTACCGCCAAGCCATCACTTCAGCCGGGACAGGCTGTATGGCTGCACTCGACGCCGAACGCTACTTGTCGCATCACGGACTGGTTTAGTCGTTGCTGCGGATTTAGCCGCAACACACAACAAGTGCTTCGTCACAGTTAGATTTTAGGGTGCGACGGACTTCCAGTCCGTCAATAAACGTTTGCATCGACGGACTGGAACTCCGTCGTACAGGTTCAGCTCACCACTCCTCTTAAGAGGTCGTGCAGCTCACGCGTTACCTCGCCCTCATCTTCGAAGGTCGTCCTGATTACCGTTACCTCGCCCTCATCTTCGAAGGTCGTGCTGATTACCGTTACCTCGCCCACACGTCTTCGAAGGTCGTGCAACTAACGCGTTACCTCGCCCACGTCTTCGTGGGAGAGGTCGGGCTATCAGGCCCGGGAGAGGGCGGCATTTTCCGTGGTGCAGGAGAAGACCCTCTCCAGGCCACTACCGCGTCCGACCTCTCCCGCAAGCGGGAGAGGTTACAAACACCAAGTAAATTCAGTGGTTCTAAGCTGCACGACGTCTTGATGTAAGAAGAAGCACTCGTAGCGTTCTTCCTATCCCCCCGCCAGATTCTTGCTTCGCTGGGCAGCGGCAAGGACGGCGTCAATCATCGCTGATCGCACTCCTCGATTCTCCAAGACCGCCAGGGCGGCAATCGTGGTTCCTCCAGGACTCGTCACTTGGTCACGGAGCACTGCCGGATGAACACCACTCTCTTGAGCCATCTTGGCAGTTCCTAGGACCGTTTGGATCGCGAGTTGCGTCGCGACCTCTCGCGAAAGACCGGCAGCAACGCCGCCGTCGCTGAGCGCTTCAATGATCAACAACACATAAGCCGGTCCTGAGCCTGAAAGACCGGTAACCGCATGGAGCTGTTGATCACTTGTTTGAACAACCAAACCGACGCCTCGCATGAATTGTTCAGACCAACTTCGATCTTGTTCGGTAACATCTCCACCAAAGGCGATACCACTGGCCCCTGCCAAAACCTGTGCTGGGGTATTCGGCATTACTCGAACAATACGATGTGTCTGAAGCATCTCAGAAAGTTGGCTTAGCGAGTATCCGGCTACGATCGAGATGAATAAATGATCGCCGTTAGCAAGGCTACCAAGCTGATGCCCGATCTCCCGAAGCACTTGCGGCTTGACCGCGACAACGATCTTGGAGCAGCTTGCGAACAATTCCGTTGCAACAGAAACGACCTGACAACCGGTAAACTCAGTTTGCAGTTTTTCTTGTTGCTTAAGATTGGGCTCGCAAAAAATGAAAGAAGAAGCCTGACAAAGCTTCGAGGCAACGGCACCTTTGGCTAACGCCAAAGCCATTTGCCCCCCTCCAAGAAATCCAAGTCGTTCAACAGTCATTCGTTTCCCTATACTCGATCTTGACGTCGACGTTCACGCGTTCGCTGCTTGGAACATGCATCACAGACTCCTTCGACCGTCAAGCGATGACCACGGACCCGGAATTTTTGGATCTTAGCTATGTTTGCAATGATTTCACTCAGTTCATCCGATTGAAACTCAATCAAACTATGGCATTTTTCGCAGTAGAGATGATCATGAGCCGGATAGCCATAATCGTGCTCGTAAACGGCCCGCCCGTTTAACTCGAAACTTCGCAACAACCCCGCATCTACGAATTCTTTGAGCGTTCGATAGACGGTCGGCCTTGAAACATGGTTCGGATGCCCCTTGCGAGGCAACTGTTCCATGAGCTGATCGGCATCGAAGTGCTCATGATGGCTAAAAACCCGCTCCACCAAGAAACGCCGTTGGTCTGTGTTCCGCTGTCCACGACTCTGTAGATATTCTTCAAATCGCTCCAGCGGCGAAAGCGAAACCGGAACGGAACCCAACGAACCGTCGTCGCTTGTCACGGGAGCTACTGACACAGACTTTCTCTATTCGCTAGTGAATCTAAATGAGAGTCGTATTGTAGCTTCAACCCGTTCAAATGCCAAATGAGTCTTACCCTAGCGATTCAAGCAAGCGATCAAAGGCAATCGAGAGCTTTTCATCCGTGTCGTAGTCCCCAGCAGCGATCTGCTGCCGAATTGATGCGACTTTGTCTGCCCGGATATCACCCGATGTCTCCCCCGATAGGATGGCTTCCGCTTCCGGCGAGAAATCAATCTGATCGATAGGATTGAGGTTTGCTACCTCGACCGGTGCGTCGTTTTTGACGTTGTCGGCACTACGCGAGGCCCCAGACGTAAGTCCTGCAGACGCGACCGAAAAATTGTTGGAAATTTGCATGGAACGATCTCTCCTCATGAAAAAACGAAACCTGTTTTCGAGGTGTCAAGAATCGAAAGGACTGCTCACGACAACTTTCAAGCTGTCGCACCCATCCCAATATCCCTTGGAACAATCGCAGTCCATGTCAGAGAGAGCTTTCCGTGGCAACCAGACCTTGGCTAACCTACGCGACTTTGCGAAGACACGTTCCCATTGGGATGGTATCTCCGTTTATCGACGGACGGTGACTCTACTCCTCAAAAATTCCTAACTCCATCTTCCTGTAGCTATTAGCCGCATTCTGCACGCTAGGCAAAGCTTATTGCCCAATCGGCATCCATACAACTATTCGCCATTCGGATACGACCCTTTACCAAAGCAACTAGTGTTCCAATCGTAAAGATGTCGCAATCAAAAGTCCTTTCGCGTTGAAAAGGACTACCTTTTCGCTATTCATATCCGTTTGACCGTCATCTTAGATAAAATAGGGCCAACCAGGCAAGTGCGAAAAGTTGGGGTAATTTTGGAAGATTCTACATTCCTTTTGTAAAAAGCCCTTTTGGCAGAACGTTATTATAGGCTAGCACGCTTGGAAAGCGGAATCTTGGGGTCATTGAGATACGACCTCTTTCGACGTCGGGACATCAAGCTGACACCAAGTCCAGTGACCAACAAAATGATCGATGAAGGTTCTGGAACGGCATAAATCAGAACGACGTCTCGGCCGTTAGCGCCAAGACCCATCTTGAACCAGCGCAAGCCATCCTGATATTCCGCCAGTCGCAGGATTCGGCGAAGTCCAAGTTCCGGTCCCTCGGAAGTCAACGGAACCGGCGGAGTCGAACCGATTGCAATATTGAAAACACCGTAAAAAAAGCCCTCCGTGATGGAGGGCTTTCATGTTCACAGCTTTTGAAAGGCAGACTCCAAGCTAACTGAGATTCGATTTTCTTCGACGTCGGGTGATCACGCTAACTCCGAGACCAGTCACGATCAACAGGATCGATGATGGCTCAGGAATGGCTGCATAGTTGAGAACAACGTCGTTGCCATTGGTGCCTAAACCCACCGCGAACGTACGCAAGCCATCGGTCGGATTAAGATTAGTAAATTGCGTGCTATCGATGACAAAATCATTTGGATCAAACCCGGTGGTCGTGCCAGCAACTGCAAACAGAGTCCATTGATAGTCCTGTGTATTGACGAAGTTAGGAACCACCCCATTCACGTTCAACGCATCCAAGCCGAACATTCGAACTTCGAAACTTGTCAGACCTGTTAAGTCGAGACCCCCTGCAATGTTAATAACGTCATAGTTCAATCCTGCCGTTCCTGATGCGTTATTGATCTCCCAATCAAGCCGACCACCGGTGGTGCTCAATTCACCCGAACCAGCACTCAAAGCACCTGGGCTTGCACCTGGCGACAGAATACCACCACCGTTTCCAACGGTTAGCAACCCGGAAATTCCACCCGCTGCTGTCGCTGGCGAAGTCCACGTTCCAGTTCCTCTTAGATCAACCGAACCCGCCGCAGTGGAACCCGTCGCTATATTGAATTCTCCGCCATTGATCTGATAGGTACCAAGTCCCGTCAAACCAGCTGTTGTTCCAGAGAGGAACAAGGATGCGGTCCCATTTTTGATGATGTTGACATCGTCGGAACTCAGCGGAATGTTCTGAATGTTGCTAGGACCCGTTCCGAGAATCGTGAGAGTCGACGCATTCGCTCCAGAATTCACCAGCGAGAAGTTAGCCGTCGTCAAGGTACCGGAACGAGTCACCATGCTCACGGTTTGGTTGTAACCGTTCATGTCAAAGACACCACGCGACGTTCCACCACCTCCAGCAACGCCGTTGGCGGCATCCGCCAAACGACGCGTGATCAACTCGGTTCCGCTCGCAAGACCGTTATTGGCCCCAAGACGAACTGTTCCCAACGCCACATCAAATTGGGTGTAGTTGCCGCCACCATTAAATTGAACGTATCCACCAGCCGTTTGCGTTCGAGCTTGAACTTGTGTGTTTGCAGGGCTTGCAACCGTAACTGCGCCATCCACATGTAAAGCCGACCCGACTCCGATACCGCCGCTGAAATGGGCCCAATTGTTTACTTGATTTCCAGTAGCAGTAATGTTGATTGGCCCCGCTACCGTTCCTGCACCGGCACCTAGTTCGGTCACTTGAGCTACCGAACCACCTTCGATCGCACCACGCGAACCACCAAGTCCCGCGAACGATGAAAGATTGATTGCATTGGATAATATGAGACCACTTCCCACCGAAATAAAGGTTGTTCTTGCACTGGTATAACCATTCAGATTGACTGGACCGGTTCCGAAGGCGTTACTAGCATTCACCTGGACGTTGGTGTTTTCAATAATTGTTCCACCGGTGTAACTGTTCATCCCATTACCACCAAGGATCATCGTCGCATTCTGAGTCGCATTGGCGAGACCAAACGTGAGCGTGCGAGCACCACCAACTTCACTGATCG
>JANOAI010000591.1:0-11778 GCA_031411055.1 Pirellulaceae bacterium | reverse complement strand
GAAACAGGGGAGTTGGCTGTCGCTTGATAGCGAGGTGTCACTACATTACTCTGGCCGTAAAGAACCGATCCAAAGGGGTTAAACTTATCCAACCACGACTTCTTTTGATCGATGCTGGAACGGCACTTTTCCGGATCAGGGCATTCGTGATAACCATCACTGACACCAAAGCCCCATGAACGATTGATTTGATTGATCGGCGAAATTTTGTTTGATGGCAATTGCCCCCAAGCTGTGGTTGAAGAACAACCAAGTGCCAAAAATGCAATCCAATGCGAACGTTGGAAACGAACCATGATGACCAGCCTTCTAACTTCCCTGATGGGGCCGATTGTACGATGTACTCGGAATATGCTTTCGGCATCGAAGGCCTACCAAGACTAGCAGGACCGTTGTTTATACTACGAAACGCGCAGCTTACCTAAACTTCCAACAAGTAGAAAAGCAAGCTGGGTCAGCAACGGAAGCTACCATCCCTGGGGCGACGGGCGTCTTCGGTGAAACCGCCCCTTCGAAGAGGTGTACCGCTTTCGATTTAAAATTTTGCGCGGCGCATTTCGACTTGCTGCTTCATGAAATTGAGGCCGTCTTCGGCTAGTTTCAATTCGGTATCAAACATTTTGCGCCAAATGCGAGTCGCAGCAGCCAGTTCGGGCAAAGCGAGACCGAATGCTTCGATAACGAGCCAACCATCGTAGCCAATATCTCGAATGCCATCGAAGTTTTCTTTCCAACGGACATTGCCGTGACCAGGTGTGCTCCGATCATTTTCACTGATATGGATATGGCACAACATATCCTTAATCGAATGTAAAGCCGCGGGAATGCTTTTCTCCTCGATGTTCGCATGAAATGTGTCGTACATCATGCGACAGGCAGGATGATCGACTTCACGGCAGAGTTTGGCGGCGTCAGCATGTGCGTTTAGAAAATAAACTTCGAAACGATTCAATGGTTCCAGTCCCAGCATGACACCGACTTTGCCAGCGTGTTCCGCCGTCGCTCGCATGCTTTCAACACCCCACTTCCACTCGTCGCCGGTGCGACTGTGACCAGGAAAGTGCCCCAAGGCGGAATGAAATGGTCCAACGAGAGTCTCGACACCCGCCGCAGCGCAACAATCGAGCGTCTTCTTGTTTAATTCGACTCCGAGCTTTCGAGCCGACGCGTCAGGCCCAATCGGATTGTCCGCAACGTTGCGAACGGTCACAGCCGTTCGAGCCAACCCCATACCGTCGAGCTGCTTGCCGAGGCGAGCGTAGTCCAGATCCAAATTGAAGATTGGCAATTCAACTCCGTCATAGCCCATCTGCTTGAGTTTTTCCAAAGTAGGCAACATCGCGTCGGTGACTTCGCCGGACCACAACAACAAATTCATTCCGTATTTCATCGAGGTGAATTTCTTTTCAAGGGGAAGATGGTTTCAGTTTGGGATGTTATTCTACACCAATGTTTTCCCGTCGAGTAGGAACTTGCCCCAACTCGATTTTCAATTCTATCCCCCTATTTTTCATGCCCAATCGCCCCTACCGGCTACTCATCGGAATCGACGAAGCGGGCTACGGTCCAAACCTTGGTCCACTCGTGATCGGCTGTACCGTATGGCTGATTGAATCGGAAGCGACCGATCTGCATAGCACATCAGTCGAACTTGAAACGCTACTCGACCGATTGAAACCTGTGTTTCAGGGCAAGCCGATCCGAAGTACGTCGAAGCATATTCCACTGGGTGATTCGAAAGCGATTCATTCGAAAGACGCGGCCGTTGATTCGCTTTGGCAGGGAGTTTTTTTTTGGTTGAATCGACTTGGGATCATTCCGTCGAACGAATACGAGTTTCTTCAGGCGCTAGCCACCGACTTTTTGGTGGCAGAGGAAAAAAAGCAACCGTGGTATCAGTTCGTAGCACCGAATGATTCTATGCCTGAACTGAAATCGATGGTCCCGATCATCCCCCCCGCATCAAGGTCGCGTGCCAATGCAGCAACGACCGTTCGCTCCGACGCGTTTGCCTTTTCGGACGAGACAAAACTCGCTGCAGAACAAATCATCGACACGCTCAATCTTCGGTTGCTTGGACTGTCTTCCAAAATCATCGATGAAGCGAGTTTCAACGACGGAGTCGAACGATACGGAAACAAAGCGGGCTTGCTCAGTTATGAATCGCTCTCCTTGGCATTAAAATCGATTGAGGAATTTTCTTCAAATCAGCCCTGGATGATCGACGGCCGTTTGCAGTCGATTCATGTTTACTGCGACAAACACGGAGGACGCAATCGATACCAATCGCCACTCATGCAAGTCATGCCGGATCGTTGGTTTCAAGCTGAGCATGAGTCCACTTTGAGAAGTGATTATCATTCAAAATGGGACGAGTCGATTCCGCTTCACTGGAGTTTCATCGCCAAGGGTGATCGATTACTTGGATCGGCTTTGGCATCCATGGTTGCTAAGCTACTTCGCGAGAAGTTGATGGATCGCTTCAATGCCTTTTGGAAGTCTCACTTTCCGGAGATCAGACCGACGGCGGGCTATCCCGTCGATGCGTTACGTTTTCGCAGCGAGATCGAATCAAAAGCCAAAGAGTTGCAGCTGCCTGAAAAACTCTGGTGGCGTTGCCGATAGGGAAAAACGTGACTACGCGTATCGACTGCGACCGGTACCTGTTACGGCTCGACCTACGATGGAACAGCGATGGCCTTCTTCACGGATCATGGACTGAATGCTATCAACGTAGTAGGGACTCACGGCGAGAACCATTCCCAATCCCATGTTGAAGACGTGATCCATCTCGTCAGCCGGGATATCGCCAAGTTTGGCCATCCATGGAAAAAGGGCTGGGACTTCCCAGGTTCCACGTTCGAAGACAAGGTCAACATCCGAAGGGAGTATACGTTCGGTGTTTTCAAGAAGGCCACCACCGGTGATATGCGCAATTCCGTGCACAACGCTTTTAACACGATAATGCGTTAGGATGCGACGAACCACTTTGACGTAAATAATGGTTGGCGTCAGGAGCGCTTCGCCAAGCGACTGGCCAAGTTCTGGAACATGCGAATCGACTGAAAGCCCTGCTTTTTCGAAAACGACTTTTCGAACAAGGCTGTACCCATTGCTGTGAATTCCTGACGAAGCAATTCCAATTAAAACGTCATCGGGTTTGATCCCCTTCCCTGTGACTGCCTGGCGCTTTTCCACTACTCCGACGCAAAAACCGGCCAAGTCGTAGTCACCTTCCTGATAGGAATCCGGAAGAATGGCGGTCTCGCCACCAAGCAAACTGCAGTCGGCCTGAACGCATCCATCAGAAATCCCTCGAACAATTGTCTCGAGCAGCGGTGGGTTATCTCGCGGCATCGCCACGTAATCGAGAAAGAAAAGGGGTTCCGCCCCGCAGCATAAACAGTCGTTCACGCACATCGCAACGAGGTCGATCCCGATCGTATCGTGCTTCCCCATCATGGTCGCGATTTTGAGTTTCGAACCAACGCCATCGGTTCCAGAAACCAAAATCGGCTCTCGATAATTTCGAGAAAAAAGCGAGTTTGGGAAATCGAGCGAAAAAAGCCCCGCGAATCCGCCATCGTTTTTCACAACACGAGGGCTAAACGTACGATGCATCAGCTTGGGGAGCTTTTGCATGGCCTGTTCGTAGAGTTCGAGGTCCAGGCCGCTATCTTTGTAAGTGGTCATTCGTGATTGAAAGCATGGGTAAGCCGGCGAATCCCTTTCGGGTTAGGCCAGCATTATGCCAGAAAACCACTTTTTCGGCAGAGCCAAGGCTTTAGTCGGGTTGGGATTCGTACTTTCGAACCATTTGACTCGCCAATTTTGCCTGTTCTGCAATCTGCTCCATCCAGCCGACGACCATATCGATTTCCTGCTCGGATTGAGAAAGGGGCGTTGCTTGCCACTTTAGGAGGTAGATTCTTGCCGCGGCTGCATAATTGCTAATTGCGGTGAGAGGTTGGTTCACCTCGTGCACAAAGTTTGGCATAGTTTCCCGAAAGTTCGGCCTCGGAGACGCACGGTTGAGATACGATTAAACCAGATTTTGCAAAGCCAAGGGACTCGATAATGCGCTAGGCATTCAATCGATTGTGGATTTCCGCGAATTCATAGAAAAGGTGGTGGAAACGAATCTGCTTCTTCGTAGAGTGTCCGACCGAGTAAGGGAATTCCGTATTTTAGATTGATGTACGAACATTCGCTTGAACCGACTCTTCGTCAGAGTCGAAAAGCGAATATTCGAAAAAGTTATCTCGATTTTTTGCTAACTGGAATAATCCTTGTGTTTTGATCGATTTTGAGCAGGAAATGGGTCAGTCCGAGTAGGAACGGGAAGAGATTAATCTGAATGAATCACGATGCGCTTAGTCATAAATCGGTCTATCTGATCGAGGATGATATCGTACAGCGAAATAGCCTGGAATCACTTCTCCGAGCTCGTGGTTATACGACGTTTAGCTTTGGGTCCTCGGAAGCATTTCATTCACGACCACGTTTGGACCGGATGCCAGGCTGCATTCTGCTTGACTTTTTTCTCGGGGGGCAAGACGGACTTTCCTTTCTAAAGATCCACCGTGAACGCGTCGACGCGATGCCGGTGATTGTTTTGACGGGTCATGCCGATGTTTCGGTGGCAGTGAATTTTATGAAGGCAGGAGCCTCTACATTCTTGGTGAAGCCCTACGACGCTGACGAACTCTTGGACTGCGTTGATCAAGCTATTAACTGGGATCAGAGTACGCTAGACGCCCGACTTAAATCTCACCATGTCCGCAAATGCTTAGAACAACTTTCCGAACGGCAAAAAGCGCTAAAGAACCTTGTTCTCATGGGCGCTCCGAATAAGGTCAGCGCATCTCAGCTTGAGTTGTCAGAACGAACCATTGAACTTGAACGAGCCGAAATCCTTAAGATTTTTGGAGTTAAAAACGCAATTGAGCTCGCTGTGCTAATTACGCAATCTCAACTCCCCGTCCCGCCATTCACACTTCATAGCAATTCGTCACGTACGGCCCAGGCTTCGAACCCGGCGCCACCTCCTTCAGCTTCAGAGCCACCTCCTTCCGCCCCGGAGCCACCTCCTTCGAACCAGGCGCCACCAACTTCGGCTTCGGCGTCACCACCTTTGCCCGCGGCATCCGATGCGACTATACATTTGCCGCACACGCCGACCTCTCACTTAGATTCACTTCCGCAGAAGTCGAACAATCCGGTGCCGCGGAACGAATAAATTCGACTCAGTCGGTTCCCATTATGTTCGCATGGTTCTCCGTCCTGTTTAACACATGTGCAAGCGTGCATGCGGATTGCGTTGGAACCTGAATTTCTGGCTGGTCGTCACAATCGTTCGTGAATTGGCAACTTCTTCGATTATTAAAAAGCCAGCATTTCCTTTTCTTAGAACAGTCTCAATACGCTGCCCGATAGGGAATCGTGGATGGATCCACGATGGCACCGAAACATTATTCAATTCGAAATTTCCGCTTCCCAAATCACAATCGGAATCCCTCGCAAGAAATTCGCCGCGTTGCTTTCGCTTCGAGTAATAGAAGTCGCGTTCTTGTGCCGTGTTTTATTTCAGCCAAATGCTCTGAAAAGACCATGCTGATCCATGGCCGATGCGTTCCTTCGACAGATCCATTCGGCTTTAAAAATGTCGTGCGTCTCCTTGGTTTGCTATGCATTCTGCTTTCTGCCGGGTGTCATGCACCTCAAGTCTGCACCGACTGCAACAAAGTTCGTCGCGAACTCGAGCAACGAACGTGTCTTCCGGTTTCCAACCAAGCCAAACCTTGTCGATATGAGATCCCGCCTAATGTTCGGTTGGACGACGGAATCGATGAAGATGAAGCCATCCTGACAGCACTTTCGAACAACTCGGCCTTTCAAGCAACACTTGCCCAGCTTGGGACGTCGGCTGGTGATTCCGTTCAAGCCAGCTTGCTAGCCAATCCGCAAATGCTGGTATACCTTCCATCGGGCGCAAAAGAAGGGCAGTACACACTCTACGCACCGATTGAATCCTACTTTCTTCGTCCGATGAGAGTCAAAATTGCTAATCGCGAATTCCATCGCATCGGTAATCAGCTCGTTCAGAATGGACTGAATGTTATGCGAGATGCGCGACTGGCATACATTGATTTCGCACTCACTTGCGAGCAGGCCGTATTGGCCGAAGAAGCAAATACTTTGCGCAAGAGTATTGCAGACATTACTCAACTGCGCCTGAAGGATGGCGATATTAGCGAACTCGAAACATTCGCTTCACGCATTGATGCCTTGAATGCAAAAGCGTTCAAATCGGTCCAATCACAAAACGTAAGGATATCTCGCGCACGCCTCGCAACGACAATCGGCCTACCCCTTCATGACGAACAGCTATTTCCGACGCCACTTGAAACGAGTGAACGGTTCGAACTTGACGAGGAAATTTGCGTTCAATCGGCGCTTGCTTGCCGTCCAGATTTGCATGGCGCTCGCTGGGCAGTCGCAGCGGCGATTGAGCGAGCGAGATTATCGCGAAAACTATTTTGGCGACTCGATGGCGTACTCGATGTACGCGATGGACCTGGTTATACCCATACCGGCAGCGGACTTCGTTTCGACTTGCCGATTTTCAATCGCAACGAAGGAGGTGTAATGCGAGCTGACTGGGAATTGAATGGAGCCATGCATGCTCGTGACGCAATCCACGATCAAATCGTTCAGGATGTCCGAATCGCATGCCGTCAATGGACCCAAGCCCATGACAACCTCGCGATCCTCGAAAATGAAGTCCTGCCATTGCTCAATGAATCAATCGACATTTCTCGGAAGAGTTTTGCCGACGGCGGGACCGACTATCTCTTGATACTTCAAACAACGACCCAGTACCTCGATGCACGCGGACGAATTCTCGATCAACGGGCCGCCGTCGCTCGTGCGCATGCAGAACTTGAGCGAAGCATCGGCCGACGACTTGCCGAACCACCGTTAGATTACCTGACCATGGCGGCACAAACCGCTCCCCAAAACGAGCCAAACGAAAAGCTCGATTAACGTGACACCGCCTCCTTTTGGTCGCTTGCGGCCTTGGAAAGCTTCGGAAAAGGCGTCGAAAAGAATCGTCTACTCGCTTTCAGATTCTTTTGACAACAAGGTCACCCGTATCTGCGGCGAGGGAACTACAATGTTTGGTCGCCGCATTAGTTATTGTTCCGATTGTAAGAAACTACAACCCCGCTGCTTCAAAGTCTAAATCTTGTTGCGTTATTTCTCTCAACCTTCAACGAATGAATCGAATTGTGTTCAATCGGTTGCTCGATGGCCGGTGTCCGTGGTTCTGACACGTGCTTGCGTTATTGTTTTCCTAGTTTTATTTCCGGGTTGCAGTAAATCAGGTTCGACCAAATCCGATAAGCCCGCTCCCGCCGCGAAGATCGAAATGGTGCCGCATGAGAGTGAACTGGCTAAGCTCACTCTGACTCCGGATGCCACGAAGCGCCTGGGAATCCAATCGGCGAGCTGTATGCAAAAGCACGTTACACCGCACCGAGTATTTGGTGGCGAGCTCGTTACCCCGCCCGCGAGATCGATTATTGTCGTCGCTCCGGTGGGTGGAGTTATCGTTTCACCCGAGCAAAGTGCGATCCCGTCTCCAGGATCTCGTGTCCAAGCAGGCGATCGAATACTGACCCTAAAACCGCTTCTTTCACCGGAACGCGATGTTCCAACGCCAACGGAACAGGTACAGATAGCTGGCGCCAAAGCCTCACTGCTTGCAGCTCAAGTAACTGCGCTAGGCGACGTCGAGCGAAGTCAAGCTGAAGTTGCAAATGCCAGCATCATCTTGAATCGCGCAAAAAAGCTTTTTGCCGATCGAGCCGGAAGCCAGCGTGCTGTGGATGATGCACAGGCTCTGCTGAACGTGTCGAGCAAGGTATTGGAGGCAGCCCAAGAAAGGAATACACAACTTACCAAACTTCTAAATACCCTTGAAAGCAATGCCCCTCAAGAAGCGACCACGATCCTTACGCTTCGAGCGCCCGTCGCGGGAATACTTCGCAGCCTCAATGCGTCTATTGGCCAACAGGTCGTCGGTGGAACGGCATTGTTCGAAGTCCTCGACGATCAACTACTTTGGTTGAGAGTACCTGTTTTTGTCGATCTAGCCCCAACCATTCGAACCGATCAACCGGCTAAGCTTTCGACCTTTCACACGGTATCGAAGACTCCCAATTATTCTCCAATAGAATCCGTCGATGTCCTACCCGTCCAAGCCCCGCCAACCGCCGATCCCGTTGCTTCAACCGTCGATCTTTACTTCGCCCTCGACAATCGACTCGGACGCTTCCAATCCGGTCAGCGCGTCGCAGTCGATTTGCCGTTGCATGGTGAACAAGAGGCATCGGTCGTTCCCGCGTCGTCCGTCATTTACGACATTTACGGCAATACGTGGGTTTATGTGATTGTTGGCGAAAATCAGTATCGACGACAACGCGTCGCCATACGTTGGATTGAAGGGACCGAGGCCGTCCTTGAGCGATCGATTATCGAAGGCGCCTTGGTCGTAACCGACGGAGTGGCAGAATTGTTTGGCACGGAATTCGGAGCAGGAAAGTAGATTTTCCAACTATGAGCTGGTTAATCCGCACATCGCTTCAGCTGAGAAGCCTCGTTGTCTTACTAGCCATTGGGTTAATGGCTTTCGGTTTTCGAGCCCTCGATTCCGTCCCACTCGATGTTTTTCCCGAATTTGCGCCGCCGCTTGTCGAAATTCAAACCGAAGCGCCAGGCATCTCGACCGAAGATGTTGAAAGTTTGATCACGGTTCCGCTCGAAAACGCCGTCAACGGTATCCCCTTTGTTCAAACGGTTCGTTCCAAATCCGTACTTGGACTTTCAAGCGTCCGTTTAATATTTAAAAACGGTACGGATCTACTTATGGCTCGTCAGCTAGTGCAGGAGCGAGTTGCACTCGTTGCCTCGCAACTGCCGATGATCGCTCGGCCACCAGTCATCCTACCACCGCTTTCATCTCTTAGTCGCTGCATGAAAATCGGTTTGTGGTCTGATACCGATTCCCAGATGGATATGACGGTGCTGTGTAAATGGACGATTCGTCCCAGGTTGATGGCGGTCAGTGGAGTCGCCAATGTCGCAGTTTGGGGTGAGAAGGATCCGCAACTCCAAGTCGTCGTCGATCCGGATCGCTTGCGATCCAATGGAGTCACACTCGATGCCGTGTTGCAAGCAGTTCGCGATGCCACGACGGTCGGAGCTGGGGGCTTTATAGACACCCCCAATCAGCGATTAGCTCTCCGTCATGTCCCAGCCGTCTATTCCCCCGAGCAGCTTGGAGCCATGGTTATCCCCAGCTCAAGCATTCAAAGTTCGCCGATGACTCCATTGGGCTCAGCGCTAAGCGCGGGCCGCAGTCAAAATCCGATTCGCATTCGGGACGTCGCCGAAGTTATCTATGATTTTGCTCCGCCGATCGGAAACGCGATCATTAACAGTCGACCTGGCTTACTCTTAATTGTTGAAAAGCAACCCTGGGCCAATACACTCGACGTCACACACAACGTCGAAAAGGTGATGGAAACGCTCAAACCAGCCATGGGTAACGTTCAATTCGACACGACGATTTTTCGACCCGCGACCTTTATCGAACGAGCCCTCGAAAACTTGAGTCACTCGATGTTCGTCGGTTGCATCTTGGTTGTAATTGTACTTGTCCTTTTCTTGTTCAACTGGCGATCGGCTCTTATTAGTGCCGTGGCAATTCCACTGTCGCTAATCACCGCCATCTTAGTTTTGGCGTGGTACGGTGGCACAATCAATACGATGGTCTTAGCTGGATTGGTGATTGCACTGGGCGAAGTTGTCGACGATGCGATCATTGACGTGGAAAATATTGTTCGCCGATTGAGACTGAATCAGCTTGAATCTAATCCACAATCGACCTTCCAAGTTGTGCTTGACGCTTCGTTGGAAGTTCGGAGTGCTGTTGTTTACGCGACGGCGATCGTCGTTTTAGCATTCCTACCGGTCTTTTTTCTTCAAGGCTTAGCCGGTTCGTTTTTTCGACCGTTAGCCGCTTCGTACATTATCGCTATTCTCGCGTCGCTCGTCGTCGCGATAACCGTGACACCAGCCATGTCACTCATGCTTCTCCCTTCCTCAATCGCGCACCGACATCGCGAAGGGCCGCTGGTGCTTTTTCTCCGAGGTGCTTACCAAGCCATCCTCGTCTTCCTACTAAAATTCCGTTGGGCAACGCTTTCATTGTCTCTTCTTCTCTTTGCAGCAATCGCGTCGACGATTCCCTGGCTCGGTGAAGAACTGATGCCCAAGTTTAAAGAAACCGATTTTTTGATGCATTGGGTTGAAAAACCCGGGATTGGCATCGATGCCATGGATCGCATCACTCTCAAAGCCAGCGAAGAACTGATGGCCGTTCCAGGCGTTCGAAACTTTGGCTCCCACATTGGACGAGCGACCGTCGCGGATGAAGTTGTCGGACCGAATTTTACGGAACTCTGGATCAGCCTCGACAATTCAGATGACTATGATGCAACCGTGGCTCACATTCAAACAATCGTCGACGGCTACCCCGGCCTCTATCGCGATTTACTGACCTATCTGAGCGAACGGATCAAAGAAGTACTTTCAGGTACCAGCGCCTCGATCGTCGTCCGTATTTTCGGGCCCGACATGGATCAGCTACGTAGTACAGCGGCAGAAATTGCCAGCCAAATTAAGCCGATCGAAGGCGTGACAACGCTTAAGGTTGAACCCCAAGTCCTTGTTCCGCAAATTTCTTTGAAGATAAAACCCGATGCGGCAGCCGCGTTTGGACTCAATCCTGGCATATTAATGCGCAATGTCTCAGCCCTCGTGAACGGTTTACAAGTCGGTGAAATTTATCGCGATCAAAAAATATTTGGTGTTATTGTTCGTGGGGAAAAGCGATTACATAGCGATATCGCAACGCTATCGAAGCTGATGATTGATACACCATCCAACGCGCAGGTTCCGCTTGAAGCGGTTGCTGAATTAACGATCGTTCCGTCGCCCAATGAGATCAAGCGGGAAGGGGCTTCACGCCGGCTGGATGTGACCTGCAATGTCGCCGGACGTGATTTGGCCGCTGTAGCAAAAGAAATCGAAGCGAAGATTCTCAAGAACGTTACTTTTCGATCAGGCTATCATCCCGAGTTTCTTGGTGAATACGCTGAAGCTAAAGCATCCCGACAAAGGATCGTTTGGTTATCGCTTGGCTCGTTTCTCATGATTGCAGCGATCTTGTTTGTCGATTTTCAATCGTGGCGATTGGTTATTTTAATGCTGAGCATGATCCCGCTGGCTCTGCTTGGTGGCATCGCAGGCGTCTTTGCTTGCGGCGGGATTTTGTCACTCGGTTCGTTAGTCGGTTTCGTAACAATCGTCGGGATTTCGGCTCGCAATGCAATTATGCTGATCAGCCACTATCGGCATCTGCGCGAGGCAGAAGGATGCGACGATCATCAGGCTTTAGTCATTCAAGGAGCTGTCGAGCGACTTGCTCCGATCCTGATGACAGCCCTCGCAGCGGCCCTCGCCTTGCTTCCCTTAGTCATCACCGGAAATCTTCCGGGCCAAGAGATTGAATATCCGATGGCCATCGTTATTCTTTGCGGCCTCGTCAGTGCAACGTTCGCAAATCTATTCTTACTACCGCTTCTCTATGACCTAATCCCTTGAGCCTGAGGCGCTAGCCGATCTCTTATAGAAATCGGCTAGCGCCTC
>JANOAI010000590.1:0-11422 GCA_031411055.1 Pirellulaceae bacterium | reverse complement strand
TGAAGCAATCAGTGGCGGATCATCGGAACCATCCAGCACACCTCGTTGCAAGGACGTTCGCCAAGCATATCGACCAGTTAGCAAACCGTACCGGGTTGGTGTACAGACCGAAGATCCACTGTGAGCATCCGTAAAATGCATCCCTTGCGATCTAAGTCGATCAAGATGAGGCGTGGCTATCTTGCCATGTTCCGGGTTCAGCGCCTGAATATCTCCGTAGCCAAGATCGTCAGCCAAAATGTAGACGATGTTCGGCGCAGGGCCTTGGCCATTCGATGTTTTATTCTGGTCACGTTCCCTTTGAATTGCCTGCGATTTGGTTGCGGACGGTACCAAGATAGCCAGGAAAATAAGATAGCTGGCTCCAGTTAAACATCGTCTCATCTTGCGTATTCCTTTCAGGGTTTTTTACCAGAAAATCTATCCTACTCGAATTCGTTGAGCCACTGTAGCGGATAGCCACAGAACGTCTCGCGTACGGCATTTCACAAGTAAATTCAGCTTGATTCGCTTTCACGATCCGATAAAGCCGAACCGGAAGCGATACAATTCGGCAAGGCATATCGGCCCGTTTGTGATATGCTCAAGCTATACAGTGAAAAACATTTTTTTGTCGATGTGATAAGGGCCGTGTATTCAATGGGTATCGAGAGTCTGTCGGAAGCGCATGCTTGGTTGGAATCCAGCCAAGAGCGAATGGTGGTCGATCTTATTGAATTAGCGAATCAGAATTCGGGCTCGGATAACACGAATGGCTTGTTAGCAGTTGCGGATTGGCTTTCCGATTGGATCGGACTGCATCCGGCGACCTCAAAACGGATTGCGCTACCACCTCGTCGAATTATCGGAGACGACGGCAAAGAGTTAGTCGTTGAAACTGGCCCCGCTCTTCGATGGGATTTTCTCCCCAATTGCCGACGGCGCGTTCTCCTCGCTATCCACTATGACACGGTTTACGGAGCTGAACACTCCTTTCAAAAATGCGTTCGTATCGATTCCGATAAGCTACATGGTCCAGGGGTCGCCGACGCGAAAGGTGGAATTGTCGTTCTCCGCTATGCGCTTCAAGCGATTCTCAAATTTTCGTTAGCCAAAGAATGTGGTTGGACAGTTCTACTCACACCGGACGAAGAGATCGGTTCGCCGAGTTCGACCGCCCTCATGCGAGACATGGCTCAGGATTTTGAGTTTGCTCTTTTGTTCGAACCATGCCTACCCGGTGGTGAGTTCGTTTCGCAACGTAAAGGATCCGGCAATTTCGTCCTTGTGGTACGAGGTCGGTCAGCTCATGCAGGTCGAGACTTTGAACAAGGCCGCAATGCGGTCGTTAAACTTTGCGCGTTACTTGCCGAAATCGACAAACTCAATGGTTCTCGCGATGAAATGACGATCAATGTTGGTAATGTGGTGGGTGGAGGGCCAGCCAATGTAGTACCTGATTTGGCCGTCGCTCGTGTCAATCTTCGCGTTGCCGATAACGCGAGTGCAGCATGGTTCGAGCATAAGCTTAAGTCGCTGGTGGACGTGGTGAACGCCATCGATGGAATGCAATGCGAAGTCCATGGTGGCGTCACGTCACCGGCCAAGATCATCAATGATGAAATGCGTCAACTGATGTCTGCGATCGAGAACACCGCTATGCAACTTGGACAATCCGTGCGATGGAAAGACACTGGTGGAGTGTGCGACGGCAACAAGTTTGCAGCAGCGGGATTGCCCAATATTGATACCCTTGGGCCGCTCGGTGATTGCCTGCACAGTCCGCAAGAGTGGGTTCAAGTAAGCTCATTGGTCGCAAAATCGAAGCTAGTCGTAGAACTGATTAGCCAATTTTCGGCTGGACGCCTAGAATCATTAGAGAGAACGAAATTCGACGTCGAAGTTGCCGATGGCGGGTACTGACGCGATTCAGACCACGACTCGCCGTGCTTGTCACGTCGTGCTTGAACAGCCGCCAAAGATTGAAACGTACGATTCAAAAGCATCGAGTCTTTCAGGAGAAGCAGCTTGGAAATAATACGGGCGGTACGGCTGAACGATTTGGACCAACTCTGGGACCTCATCAAACATTCAACATACGGGTTAACCACACTTCAGATCAGCAAAGAGCAACTAGCGGATCGGGTTGAGTTGTCGAATTTCGCCTTTACGCGTAAAGTCGAGAGACCTTCGGGCGAACCGTACGTTATGGTGATGGAAGACACTTCGACTGGCAATCTAGTCGGTTTATCTTGTATTTTTGGAAAAACCGGCGGCTACGAACCCTTTTACAGTTATCGTCGCGTAGTCGAAACCCATTTCTGCGAACATCTCGACATGAAAAAAGAGGTCGAGGTTCTCGTGCTCGACAAGTTGCACGACGGCCCGACCGAGATTGGTAGCTTATTCCTCCTTCCCGAATATCGCGGACAAGGACGCGGGCGATTGTTGAGTCTCTCGCGGTTTACGTTCATGACGATGCATCCAAAACGATTCTCGGATCGAGTCATCGCCGAAATGCGTGGCGTCTCGTCTGACGAAGGACAGAGCCCGTTCTGGGACGCAATTCTTCAACACTTCTTCGGTATGCAGTTTCCCCAGGCCGATCGCCTGTCCACAATCAGCAAACGTTTTATTGAAGACTTAATGCCTCGTCATCCAATTTATACTTGTCTACTATCCGAAGAAACCCGCGCAGTACTGGGACAAGTCCATCCGAATACGCGACCAGCCCTGGCCATGCTTGAATCGGAAGGGTTTAAGAAGACGGATTGCATCGATATTTTTGACGGTGGGCCGCAAGTCTCATGCAAACGCGAGAATATCGATGCCATAGCACGGACTGTTGCGGGACGAATCATTCGTATCGCGCCGGTTCCGGAATCACCTCCCGTGATCGTGGCATCGATGAGCGAAGGTTTCCGTGCGACGCTTGGTTCGGCCCTGATTTCTGACGAGAGATTCGTGATCAACGAAGCGATCGCAACGGCGCTACAGGTGGCTGTGAATGACGAAATCCGATTGACTGCTTTGCATCCTCATTTCGCTTCCTCAAAAGAGTCGCTGCTATGAATTCGTCGAGCGAGCCGGTCGGTCGCAATTTCATCGACGGTCTTTGGGTTGATGGGGATGGTGCTCCGTGGACCCGAACGTCACCGGCCGACGGAAAAATCGTATGGGATGGAAACTTGGCAGACAACCAACAGGTAGAAAACGCGATTCAGTCAGGCCAGTCCGCGTTTAATGCCTGGGCTTCTTTAACGGTCGAAGAACGCTCTCAGTTTTGTCGCAAATTTGCCGAGTATGTTTCGAACCAGAAAGAAGAATTGGCTCGGCTGATTGCGACCGAAACAGGAAAACCGCTCTGGGAGGCTCGCACGGAAGTTGGGAGTGTTGTTGCGAAGGTCAGCAATTCGATCGACGCGATTCAGCAGCGACGTTCGACCACGACGGAGTCATCGGCCGACTGTCTCTCGGTTACTCGCTACCAACCACTCGGAGTCATGCTGGTCCTCGGACCGTACAATCTTCCCGCGCATCTTCCAGGGGCACATATTGTTCCGGCGCTGCTTGCTGGCAACACGATTGTATTTAAACCAAGTGAATGGACACCACGCGTGGGGCAATGGCTCATCGAAGCATGGGAGCATGCAGCTCTTCCCAAGGGCGTTGTCAATCTCGTACAGGGTGGTGCCGACGTCGCGATCGCGGCTGCGTCGCACGACTCTATCGCGGGTGTCTTGTTCACCGGGAGTCATCGAACGGGGATCAGCCTTCATCGTTTGTTAGCTGGCAAGCCTGAGAAGTTACTAGCCCTCGAATTGGGCGGGAATAATCCGTTAGTCATTCACGGGACAGCTGATTATTTCTCGGCCACCGTCACGACGATCCTTTCAGCCTTCATCACGTCTGGCCAACGATGTACTTGTTCGCGACGTCTGATCGTCAGTGGTGACAAGGCCTACGATCTGATGCTTGAGCGGCTTTGTAATTTGGTCCCTAAGATTCGGGTCGGATTGCCCTTCGACGAAACGCAGCCATTCATGGGCCCTATGATTCACGAGCTGGCGGCTGAGAGAATGCTCGAAGCTCAAACGCAACTCGTAGACCGGGGTGCGAAGGAATGGATTGGAATGCAACGCCGTACGGACTGTCCGTCCTTACTGACACCAGGCGTCCTTTCTGTCGAGGGAGTTTCTCTGGACGACGACGAGCATTTTGGCCCGATGCTGCTGGTTCAGAAGGCCGCCGGCCTCGATCAAGCGATTCTCCTTGCAAACCAAACCCGGTTCGGTCTCGCCGCGGGATTTATTGGCGACAGGGCTGAAGACTATCAATATTTCCTGAAGCATATTCGGGCTGGAGTCGTCAACTGGAATCGTCCGACGACCGGCGCCAGCGGACGACTACCATTTGGCGGATTTGGCGGAAGCGGAAATCATCGTCCCAGCGGATTCTTTGCCGCCGATTATTGCTCGTATCCGATCGCATCGATGGAAAGTACCGATCTTCGTGAAAGCCGTAAGCCGGTTCCAGGGCTAGAATTGTTAGGATGAACGAATGTTAGTGGAAATCAACATTGACGGAATGATCGGCCCGACGCACCATTATGGTGGACTTGGAATTGGCAACCTCGCATCGCTTGCCCATCGCGATCAGGTTTCGAACCCACGCCAAGCGGCACTCGAGGGGTTAGCGAAAGCAAAATTAGTCAGCGAGCTCGGAATTCCGCAGTTTATTTGGCTTCCGCCAGCGCGCCCCAATCGTGAACTATTTGACTCACTCGGTTTTCCCGGCGACCTCGTCGAACAAACGAAAGCAGCCTATCACTCCGACCGGCGAATTCTATCGGCAGCATTTAGCAGCGCGTTTATGTGGGCCGCCAATTCTGCGACGGTGACACCAGCTACCGATGCAAGCGACGGACGCTATCACTTTAGTCCCGCCAATTTAATTAGCAGTTTGCATCGAGCATCGGAAGCTCACGAACGATCGCTCAACTTCGCTAATACGTTCTCCGATCCCACGTGGCATCGGATTCACGAACCGCTTCCAAGCATAACCGCCTGGCGCGACGAAGGCGCAGCCAATCATATGCGACTGTCCGATCCTTCGGGCGAGATCGCCTTCAACATCTTCGTTTACGGCGACGATGATTCGGCAGATACCCAAAACTGCGACAACCCCGCCGGTTCTCAAGTAAGTCGTGGAATGACTTTTATGGCCCGTCATACTAAAACCGCTTCCGAAGCGATTGCAAGACGACATTGTTTGGATCCTGAGACAACCTTCTTCTTGCGACAGCATCCCAAGGCGATTTCGAGCGGCGTATTTCACAATGATGTAATCGCGACAAGCCACGAGGGTATTCTCATTCACCACGAACATGCATTTATCGACGCCGAAGAAGATTTGGTTCGTCTTGAAAGAGTGTTTGCAGAGCGAGTTGGGAAACCGCTCCTTCGAATCCTTGTTCCAGACGACGAACTCACTCTTACCGATGCGGTAAAGAGTTACCTATTCAATAGCCAAGTGCTTACTCCACAAACGAAAAGTCGTGTCGAGCAAAAACCAAGAATGGTTTTCGTTTGTCCACAACAGTGTCAGGAAATGGAAGCTGCCAAACGCATATTGCACAACTTCGTCTCCGATCCAAACAATCCGATCGACGAGATCAAATTCGTCGGCGTGGGGCAAAGCATGGCCGGAGGTGGTGGACCGGCCTGTTTGCGATTACGAGTCCCCTGCGACGAACGCACACTCCGTCAGCTTCCATTCAACGGTCGAATGAATGCAAACCTCTTCGATGCCTTGTCTGCCGTTGTAGAAAAAAACTATCCCGATCAAGTCACGTTGGCTAGCTTTTGTGATGATCGTTTCTTGGAACATCTCGAAACGATTGATTTAGCGCTTCAAACGGCAGTATTCTCAACCACACGCTAAGTAGCGTTGCAAGCCAATCTCAGCATTCTATCGACGTCGACGATTGAAAAAGAATGCGCCTGCCGAAGCGATAACCAAAAGCACGCTCGATGGCTCAGGGACGGACGATAGCAGGACTGAGCCGCCACTTCGGTTTAGGTGATAACCAAATGCGCCAGGGCCTGTAGCAGCTGCTAAGGGATAGCTGCCTGGAGTGGAAGGGAAGACATCAAACGGAAAGCCCGATGTTGTGAACGGACGTTGAATTTGAACCGTACGCGTTGAGCCAGTAATACTGGACGAAATCGTCGAGGCTACGCCGATTAACTCTGTGTTGCTTCCAAATGGACCAAGTTGATATTCGCTTAGGTTCCCCAATTGATCGATAACCATCGCGTAGGTCCCATCCATCGTATTGTTGCCAAAGCCAACCGCAAACCAGCCGTCACTGCGGCCGCTCATGACGATGTCAATGACGTTCGAGGTTGTATTGACCGTTAGGTTATTGAGTCCGACAGAGGGATTTGGCGAAAAATTGAATACAGTAGAACCTGTCATAATATCTGCTTTGACGGGCGAACTGAAAACCACCAACGCAAGAAGAAAAGCCTTCGGGAACATCGCGAGCAGACGAGAAGAAATCATGAGTTCACCGTAGATTTTAAGTTGAAGAAAATCGGCGTTTGAAGAGAGATAAGGTTGGCAAGGAACCGCAAAAAAGCTCGTCCGAGGGGAAATCCGTGAATCCGGAATAAACCATAAAACCTAGCGTACTTTACCCGGGTTCCCATGTCAATTAAGTGGTTGAAGCCGCATAAGTGGTTGAAGCCGCACCGTATGCGTCCGTCAAAAGCCGAATACTGCTCCGTAGCAGTTTTGGCCTCCGCTTTGCGGGCGAGCGCAAAGCATCATCCGAAAGGCGTATGGAGACCACCATTGCGCCGAATGGCACTTAATCCGGCAGCGGAACGGCGCGAGCCGTCCGGTGAAGTGCGAGAATACCCGGCGGAACCGGACGGCTTGCGCCCAATGCCATCTACTGTCCTAAATTCACCCTCCCGCTCTTCGCGGGAGGGTGAAAGTAGATGGCATTAGGCTTGCGCCGTTCCGCTACAGTCAATTCGATTGGATTAAGTGCCATTCAGCCTTGCGCCTTTTGAAATTGCAGATGACCGCTTCGATGGCGAAATTCGCCAGAATCCCGAATCAGCCCGGTTTTTTTGGTCGCGATGGCGATCGCCACGTTCAATTCTTTTCCGATGCCATGCGATCATGACTAAAGGAAAACTCGAAATCACTCCACGCAGGAATGAACATGGCAATCGTGGTAAAGCCATAAGCGAACGTGAGGACGGAAAAGACGGTCAGCTCCTGGCCTCGAAGTAAAAAGCTGGTGATGGCGAAAAAGGTTAAGAATGGCAATCCGAACGCTGCCAGAGTCAGAGCAGCCGAAGGACGGCGACTTACAATCCCCATGTACAAGGCTGCTCCACCGCCAAGAATGATCCCGAGAAACGGAGCCAGCTGCCGCTCAAAAGAGCCGCGAAAGCCGATCATCATGAGCATGCAAACAATGACGCCGACAAAGAGAAAGAAGACTGTTCCCAAACTGGTTCCAATCGCGATTCGGGATTGTTCATAGATCATCGCACAATGGATCCCAAGCATCACCACAAAAAGATTGAGAGCGATCAGGCTAAGCTCAACAAAGAGGAGGTTTTCCATGCTAAGACAACCTTGCAGCCAGATTACGATTGGCAAGAGGAGAGGAAGGCCGACCATCTCCTTGGCAACAAACAGGACGCCTCCTATCTTGCCAACCAAAAATGCGGTCGGTGTAATCTCGCTCGCCAGCAATAGCTCCAACGCATTCGCGTCTCGTTCGTTAGCTACCGAGTTCACCGCCAGCGCATTCACGATCACCATCGATAGAATGAAAAACGCGCCACACCACAAGGAAAGGGGCGGCACCAACTCGTTCTCAAGATCGCTTCGGTGCAGGACGATGCCTGAATGGATGAGCGTTTGAATCGCGTAAAATACGATCGCCGCCATTGCGACATAAGCAAATCGGACGGCAAGGACTTTTCGACCGTAGGCCCAAGTACACACTTCCCGCCAGAGGATCGGATTGTTCCAGACATGCTTTGAATTTCGTCCCTTCCAAGTTCCCGAGGGTTCTGCTCCTGCATTGGAACGGCTTTCGGAATAAAGCGATTCTTCGTTGCTGACGCGGATGCGTTTGGTTCGAGAGGGATTCCAACTACGGAGACAAACGATGGCAAGAAGATTGAAGACGACGGAAAAGCCAATCATCAATATGGCTGCAGCCAGTGGAGAAGATAATCCAAAGGAACTGAGTTCAGTGGAACGGATAGGTTGTACACAAACCGCCACGGCGTGGATGGGACTCATCGATTCAAGGCCGATGGCAATAGCCAACCTAGTCTGCGAAATCCAATGGAGTCCACCGAAGAGAAATAGGAGGCCAAGAAAACAAATCGCCAGCGATTGGAATGTTTTGTCTCGCCAAAAAGAAACCATCGAGCCGAGCGATGAACCGAGCAGAATAACTCCGACGCCAAGCCAAATCGCTTCCGTAATCTGACTGAATGATACGCCTCCAAACAACGTCACACAAAACCATACGACGGAAGCTGGCAGCAGCAGATTCACACCGTTCAAAAGCCCTACCGAGAACTTCCCAATCACGATTTCCCAATTCGTCATGGAAGACAACAGCAGGAGATCGAGCGTCTTCCGATCTTTCTCTTGGCTCACTGCCAAGACGCTACTCGTGGTAGCCATGAACAGCACTACAAAGAGAAAAAGGGGAACGAGGATCTGGAACACAAGCGATCCGAAGGCAGCCAGATCGCCGACATCTTCAATCGTCTGAACTCCGTTCAGCATCAGCCATCCGGTGATCAGAATCAACAAGGCTGAAATCGCCGCTAGCGCTCGTGACGCGAAGTGCTTTTCGCGACGTGGAATCGTCTCGGCTTCTCGGTCGAATATGCATCCAAGCATTGTTCTACTACTCCCAATCATGACAAGTTTAGATCTAGTTCGACAGTCCAAAAATTTTCGCCACGACTCGCTAGCGAGCGGTCTACCGATCGAAGGCTAAAGAATTCTACTAGCTCGAGAGTTCTGAAGTTGCACATGTCCGACCCGAAGGGTCAATACAACCCATGCCGGGGATGATAATCCTGATCGTACAACACACGCCGGCTACTCCATTTTAATCTTTGAGCCTCAATTCATTGGCCCTGATGAAAATGTTGAGGACCTTTAAGGATTGACGCTTTGAAGGATTGCAAAGTGACACGAATATCTCCCCCCTCGCCCCCGGCTTTGCGGGGGAGAGGGCCGGGGTGAGGGGGGCCGTATTTCTAGGCGAATCGGCCCCTCACCCCCCGACCCCCACTCCCCAGAAGACTGAGGCGAGGGGGAGAACGAGATCGGATCGTATTGATTTGGTTGCAAAGGCATTTTCATCAGGCCAGCCGGGGTGAGTGGGAGAAAGTGTTCGGATTGTGTTGATTTGATTGCGAATGCATTATCAGGCGAGCCATCGGCCCTGTCCGAAAATCGCAACTTCAAAGCTTGCGAGGCTTGTTGAAACTGAACCACTAGCTTAAGCGGCGTGTTAAAAAATGAAGAGTATAAAGAAAAAGGCCTCCCTTATTCAGAGAGGCCTTTAAGTTCTCATGTTGCGCCTGATGACGCAACTCGAAATTTTTCAGAGCACACTAGCTCAACGTTTCAGGCTTTCGGCGACGTCGCGACATCATGCTGACCCCAAGACCCGTCACGATCAACAAGATCGAGGATGGCTCAGGAACAGTCGCCATATAATTGAGAAGAATGTCGTTTCCTGAACCACCACCTTGTGTGACGAAGAACGAACCGCCCGACGGAGCAATCGGATTATTTGTTTCAAAGTTCGCGGCTGAGCCTAAGATGAAGTCATTCGGATCAAACCCACTTGTGGCACCTCCTGTAACCGCAAACAACGTCCAAGTGTAGTTGCTGGTCGGATTGAAATTCGGAACAACGCCAATCGTATTCGCTGCCGTGAGACCATTGATATCGACATTCAATGCCGTCAATCCCGTCAGGTCTAGGTTTCCTCCGACATTGATGACGTCATAACCAGCGACAGCATTGCCAGCAGCTCCGTTCGCATCGTTGATTTCCCAAGTTAACGTTCCAGCTCCAGCGAGAGTGGTCGAACCGGCACCGATGGATCCTGGGCTATTACCAGGAGACAAGTTAAACCCACCAGTACTCGAGACAGCTCCAGTAACCGTACCGGTTCCTTGTAGCTTACCGCCGCCACTGATAGTGACCGCTCCGCCAATCACTCCATTACTGGTGACTGTACCGCCACTGATATTCACTCCCGTCGCTGCCGTTGTGCCGCTAGCAACCGTCATGATACCACCCGTGTTTACTGCAACGCCGCCTGTAACGGTCTGTACTCCCGCACCAGTATTCACCGCGTATGTACCACCACTATTCACCGTGACGCTACCACCGATGGTCTGGCCAGCAGCCGATGCACTGAATGTACCACCATTAATTTCATAGTTTCCAGTATTGCCGAGGCTTCCAGCGGCGCCGCTGAGAACCAAAGCACCTGTTCCGTTCTTGATAATATTAATTGCAGCAGTGCTTACAGGAGCGCCAGGAATTTCTTGAATATCGCTATTCCCAGTTCCAGTGATGGTCAACGTCGAAGCGTTTGCGCCGGTGTTCACCAAAGAGAAATTGGCGGTCGTTAGCGTACTGCCACGGGACACCATACTGACGGTTTGATTGAACCCTCGCATGTCAAAGACACCACGCGACGTTCCACCACCTCCGGCAACGCCGTTGGCGGCATCCGCCAAACGACGCGTGATCAACTCGGTTCCGCTCGCAAGACCGTTATTGGCTCCAAGCCGAACTGTCCCTAATGCCAAGTCAAATCTCGTGTAGTTGCCACCACCACTAAATTGAACGTATCCACCGGCCGTTTGCGTTCGAGCCTGAACGTTCGTGTTGGCTGGGCTTGCTACCGTGACCGCACCCGTAACGTTCAATGCAGACCCAACTCCGATACCGCCACTGAAATGAGCCCAAGTATTCACTTGATTTCCAGCAGCATTAATGTTGATTGGGCCGCTTACCGTTCCTGCACCGGCACCTAGTTCGGTCACTTGAGCTACCGAACCACCTTCGATCGCACCACGCGAACCACCAAGTCCCGCGAAGGACGAAAGATTGATTGCGTTATTAAGCGAGACACCATTTCCAACCGAAATGAAGGTTGTTCTTGCACTCGTATAACCATTCAGGTTGACTGCACCAGTTCCGAAGGCGTTATTAGCACTCACCTGGACGTTGGTGTTTTCAATAATTGTTCCACCGGTGTAACTGTTCATCCCATTACCACCAAGGATCATCGTCGCATTCTGAGTCGCATTGGCGAGACCAAACGTGAGCGTGCGAGCACCACCAACTTCACTGATCG
>JANOAI010000589.1:0-5861 GCA_031411055.1 Pirellulaceae bacterium | reverse complement strand
GAAAATGGTTAGGTTGATCGTGTTTAGCCACCAACCGTTACGTCCGATGGGGCAAGCCCATCGGGGCGTCCTGAAAGTGGGAAAGCCTCCAAGCTAACTGGGGGCACGAACAATACCTTGGGAGCGAAAGCTACTATGCAGATTCTCGTTGTCGAAGATGAACCCAAGATTGCTAGGCTGCTTCGTCGCGGTTTCATCGACGAGCGGTATCATGCGGATATTGCCATCGATGGCCAAGAAGCGATCGAGAAATGCGCAGTCAACAGCTATGACTTGGTCGTGCTGGATCTGATGATCCCGAAAATGGGAGGTATGGAAGTGTGCCGCAAGATTCGGGAAAAGGACGCTTGCCTACCCATTTTGATGCTGACCGCGAAAGATGCCTTCGAAGATAAGATTGCTGGCCTCGATGCGGGTGCCGATGATTATGTCACGAAGCCATTCTCGTTTGGTGAACTCCTCGCACGCGTTCGGGCATTGTTGCGCCGCGGCAAAACCGCTGACCCCGTGATTCTTTCGGTTGACGATCTCAGTCTTAATCCAGCGACGAAGGAGGTGTCTCGCGGGGTAAATCGTATATCGCTTACCGCACGCGAGTTTGCTTTGCTCGAATATTTCATGCGTTATCCGAATATTGTGTTAACCAAAACGCGACTCCTCGAACACGTTTGGGACAGCAACTACGATGGACTATCGAATGTCGTCGAGACGTACGTAAAGTACGTACGCAAGAAGATCCGAGTTTCGGACGACGGTCCCGAACTCATTCATACCCTACGAGGGTCTGGCTACGTTCTTCGAAAGGGAAGCGATGTTTAGCAAAGCGCGAGTCTCGCTGACCAGGATCTATTCGATTATCTTTCTGTCCTGCTTTTGGATCTTCAGCCTTGGCCTATTTGCTTGGATGGAGTTTTCGTTTATTGACGAAGAGAGTAACAAGTTTGCAAATCCATCTCTTTCCGAAAACGCGGACGCTGCCTGGAAGGGAGTGGTCTTGGACATCCACGAGCTGGCCCTCGACCGGCTGGAAATAGCGCTGATCGTGCTCAATATCGTCCTTCTGATAGTCATCCCGGCTGTTTCATGGTACTTGACGGGAAGAGCTCTCGAGCCAGTCCGTCGATCGCACGAGGCTCAGCGTCAATTTGTTTCCGACGCAGCCCATGAATTGCGAACTCCGCTCACCATCATCCAAAGCGAGATCGAAGTAGCACTCCATCAATCGCGACAATCCGACGACTACCGATCGGCACTCACCAGTAACCTACACGAAGTCAAACGTCTTTCCGAACTTGTCGAGCGACTCTTGTTTCTTGCAAAGCATGATGACGGAATCCACACGTTGCTCGACAAACAAATCGACCTTACCGATCTGTTGAGCACCGTTCTTGCGTTGCATCGAGTACCGCTCGAAGAAAAGCAGATTCTACTCGAGTTCAACCCGGCCGAAGATAGTGTGACCGTGCTCGGCGATGAGACGATGCTCGCAATGATGTTCGGCAACCTCATCGACAATGCGATAAAATATTCCGGAACGGGCGGAAGAATTGCGGTGACGATACGCTCGCGCATGCCTAACGTCGAAGTTCAAATCGTAGACACTGGGATTGGTATCGCCTCTGAACTGCATGAGAAAATATTCGATCGGTTTACACGCGCCGACATTTCAAGAGGGCAAAGTAAAGGGCATGGCTTGGGGCTATCCATTTGCAATGCAATTGCTAATCGTCATCAGGGCGCCGTGTCCGTTACCTCCACTCCCGGACACGGCAGCACATTCACCGTCGTCTTGCCTCTCGCCTAACGCATCTTCAACAATCTTCTTTCATTATCTTTCTTCTTCGCATGATTCTTGTTAATCTAGGATGTTCTGATGACGGTCCCAACGCTCACCAAGACAGAAGTCGCGGTTCATTGTTCCGACCGCAAATTGCGAGACGCCCCATTTGAGAGTGGATGCAAGTAACCATGCGTAGAAGAACATTTGTTCAAGCGGCCGGACTGACGTTGTTGCTCCCGCAACTGGAGAGCTTTGGGCAAGACTCGGCGGGATCTGTCAAGCGACTGTTTACGATCGTCAATCACCTCGGTTTTTATCAGCCTGCATTGCTACCCGATCAGGCATCGCCAGTACTCTTAGACAATCTTGCAGATCACCGCGACCACCTCAAGCTGTTTAGTGGATTAGGCAATCCAGGTGTACAGCTCGGTAACGGTCATACGCCCTGTGTGGGAGTGCTGTCTGGCTACTTCAACAAGCTGGAACGCAAGAACCGCATCTCGTTTGATCAACGGGCAGCAGAAGTTTTGGGACGCGAGACGCGTTTTCCATCTATGGCACTGCAAGCGGGACAGAACTTGAATTTCTCCCAGGTCTGTTGGGACCGACATGGATTGCCGGTCTACCAGATGGACTCGCCGGAACGCATCTTCAATCTGTTGTTTGGAGTCGACGCAGACCACGTGCAACAGAAACAGATCCTGGCTGAGAACAAAAGCATACTCGACATCGCCTACGAACATGCCAAAAGTATGTCGCTTAACTTATCGCAGCGTGATCGAATTAAGGTCGACGACTACTTTACCGCGGTGCGCGAAGTGGAACAATCGGTTCACAAGACGCGACAGTGGAGTGATACCGCTAAACCTCATACCGACTATAGTCTCCCCGAATACTCAAGTAGCAGTGTCGAAGACTACCTGCAAGTGATGCTCGACCTGTCGTTGTTGGCTTTTGAAACCGATTCGACTCGAGTGGTAACGTTACAGATTCCCTTTTGGGAAAGTTTCTCTCAAGACAATATTCAAGGCAGCTATCACGATTTTTCACATCACGGCAAACAAGAAGCGAAGATCGAGAAATTGCTGGTCATGGAAAACATGATCTTGCGGAAGATTGCGGGGACGCTCGATGCCATGAAGCACAAGACGATGACGGGTGGGCGTGTATTGTTCGATGAAACATCCACGCTCATTACGGCCTCGATGGGGAATGCGAGTGCACATACCTTCGACGATCTACCAGCCATGTATATCCATGGTGCGGTAAAGCAGTTTCAGCACGAGCATCGCAAAGACAAGCCCATTTGCGACCTCTATCTGTCGATCTTGCAAGACTTGGGCGTTGAGCTGGATGTGTTCGGCGAAAGTCAATCGACTGTTTCATTGACTTAGCTATGGAATGGAAGACGTGCCATATGAAGCAGTTCGTGTCGCTCTTGAGCCTGTGCTTGTTTCCAAGTCTGTTGATCGCTGACTCGCCTGCGAATCCATTATTCAGCCAATATTGCGTTGCTTGTCACGGGGAAAAACAACAGGAGGGCAAAATCCGTTTCGACCGACCGCTGTCTGACTTGCAGTCCGATGCAGGGCTCATGCAGAAACTGGTTGGAGTACTTCAGCGGCACGAGATGCCCCCAGCCGACGAGCCTCAACCAGAAGACGCAATGCGCTCGGCTGTCGTCAAGTATCTCAAGGAACAGATGCGCAGTTCGGCAGTCCCAGGCGCGTTGAAACGGTTAACTCGCGAAGAGTACACGAATACGATCAACGATTTGTTGAATACGCAGTTCAACCTGACAGAGTTGTTACCTGAGGATCCAGTCGGTGATAGTTTTAACAAAGTAGGGGAAACTCATTTAGTATCCCCGCATCAGGTGCAGGCTTATTTGAACAGCGCGAGATTCGTAGCCAATGCCTTGGTGCTGGACCAGCGCCCTGAGCTGCGCCATTGGGACTTCACGTTGAAGAACTTTCGTGGCAGTGGGCGTGGTGACTTCCAAACCGACGAGGCACACGTTCTTACCACCAATTATCCGTGGCGAAGTAACCTTCACTTTCTAACCAAGCCTGACCAGGATGAGCTGTTTGTAGTTCCAGAGTTCGGACGTTACCGCTTTGAAGCCACGGTTGCGATCAGCCATTCCGACCAGGATCAAACGATAGGGCTCAATTCAGGCGATCCGCGCTACCCGACAAACTTGCAGAAGATCACTCGCTACGTGCTGCCCAAAGCCGCCCAGTCGCTCACGTTCGATCAACTGCTAACCCAAGGTACCCATGTTTCGTTCACGTTTGATAGTGCAGCGACATGGAATATTGGGGAGAGTGCGGAAAAGCACAAGAAATATGCAGGACCGAAGCTGGTCTTCACTCGGGTTCAGATCACGGGGCCAATCGTTGAAGAGTGGCCCAGCGATGCCGAACAGCGGTTACTCGATTGCAATCTATCCGACAGTCGCGCGCTAGCTCTGCATCTGGTAGCGTTCTTTATTCATCATCCACTACCGGATGAGGCCATGGGCCAGTTGATTCAACTTGCGGAGCAGACGCGGGCCGAGGGAGGGTCGATCAAGCTTGCGGCGAGGCGATTGATTACCGCGATCTTGAGCTCACCCTATTTTCTTTATAAACACGAGCCAGCGACTTTGGACGATGTGGCTCTGGCCCACCGGCTAGCCTATTTCCTTTGGAACGCTGGCCCCGATGCGGAGTTGCTGGAAGCAGCTAGAAATGAGCAATTGCAGAGTCGACAACAACTGACTGCGCAGGTTGAACGCTTACTCGCTAGTCCTAAGGTTGATCGCTTCTGCGAAGACTTTACACGGCAATGGTTGCGGACCGATAAAGTCGACGATGTGGCTCCCGACCATCGTCTGTTTGACAAAGTCTCGACGCTACAGGTGAATGGCTTGGCTAGCGAGACGCAGGCCTTCTTTCGCGAGATCTTAAAGAGCAAGCTCAGTATGTTGAACTTCGTCGATTCCGATTTCATGATGGTCAACGACTTGACAGCCGAGTTCTACGGCTTGCCTGAGGTAGATGGTCGAGAGTTCCGATCTGTTCCATTGCCTACCGACAGCGAGCGCGGCGGTTTGGTGGGACAAGCCGGTTTTCTTAAGCTCACATCCGGTAGTTTTAGAACGTCTCCTATTCTGCGAGGCGTGTGGATCTTAAAGAACTTGTATGGAACCACCTTAGAGCCCCCTGCCGATCTGAAGATCGAAGAGCCCGATATTCGCGGTGCAAAAACGATGCAAGAGGTCATGGCTAAGCACCAGCGAACGGAGAACTGTCGCCGCTGCCACGCGCAAATTGATCCCTTGGGGTTGGCGCTGGAACATTATGACCAACTCGGACGTTGGCGCGACGCCTACGCTCACGTCGAGACCACAGCGATTGCCGGCGATAGTCAAACCCTGAAGACAACCACGATGCCTATCGCGACAAAGGCGTCACTCCTCGACGGTCGAACATTAGATTCCATGCGTTCGCTGAAACAGATCTTGATGGAAGATCGGGAAAAAGTTCTGAAAGGAATCTTGTCCAAGATGATTACCTATTCGTCTGGTCGGCAATTAGGTGTGCAAGACGAAACGTATGTCAATGACATCTACGACCAAATTGCACTCAGCGATTTTATTCTCCGTGACGCGATCATTGCCATCGCCACTCATCCCGATTTCCGTCGCAGATAAGAATTGCTAGGACACTGATTTCCGAAGCCCATTTGTGAGTTCGCGTTCATGTCCTTCGGGAAGCATTCTCATTTCATTTCCGTCAATATAGCCAGCGGCTTCAACCGTGAAAACAACTTCGCTGTCCGGAAGAATATGACGGCTGCGTTGCCTGCCGTCTTTTAGTTCTTCGAATGTAATTGAGTTAAGTTTGCTATCCATGGAAGGTTGCGCTGATAGCTTACCTTTGGAAACGGTATTGCCTCACTCATCGATGGGTTTCAATACAAAATTCCCTGAATAGCTCAAAATCGGTATTAGAGCATTTTCATGAACGACGTAGGCTTGGAAAACGGGGTCAGGTACCAAAAGCCGGAACGGCCCTTCGGGTGCTTTGCACTTTTG
>JANOAI010000588.1:0-47721 GCA_031411055.1 Pirellulaceae bacterium | reverse complement strand
TCAACGGGTATCCGAAGATTCGTTTGACGCAACTCAAGCTTTTCCAGCGGTCTCACTGCTGGCGACCGATCCAGCCTCCATCGCGCCAAAACAAGTTGCCTTTAACGGATTCAACAATGCTGTCCCCTTCAACCTATCCGATGTAACGCTCTATGCTGCCCAGAAAGACGAGGCAGCACCTAATGCCGACCGGTCACGCATTCTCTTGGCGAACGCCGTTACGGGAGCTCGTGAAGCCAACTTAGTCAACAGTATTCCTGCTGGTCGCGAGGTCAATGACATCGCGGTGAGCCCTGAGTTCAACGGCGCTTTCGTAGTCGGCGCTGAACGGGAAACCAGCACAGCTAATTTTGTATCGAACGATGGCAACACGGGTTTCCTCACCCGTTCGGCTTACGATGGAACCGGTGCGACACGCATCAACGTCGGCATCCAGACCTTTGAAACCTATCTCAACGGGACAAATTTCCAAGTCACTCAGGCGCGTAGTACAGGTACAACCGCCAACGGCGTGGGGATGGAATTTACAGCCCTGACCTATGCCGACGTTGGTAACGGCAATATCGGTTTATTCGGAGTCGCGAAACGGGCCTCACCGACAGCTCAAACCACGATCCCCGGTTCAACTCCGGCCGTGGCAATGCCTCCTGACTCCTTCGCGACTCCAGTTTACACCGGTAATCCACTGGCCGTAACCGGCGCATCATCAAGCAACGCGACGCGAAATATTCTCTATCGCTTAGACCCGGTAACGCTTCTAGCAATTTCGCCGACAACGGGTGGAGATCGCGGAAATAATCGACAAGGGAACGGGACCGGAACCCAGGTTCGAGAACACGGCATTTTTGGTAGAACGACCACCTACACACGCGACAACAATGATAGTGCCCAAGGAGATGAGATCGTTGTCGCGACGAATGCGAACGGTGACATTGTCGGACTCGCGCAGGTTGGGAATACGTTCTACGGCGTAACCGCTTCCGGCCAACTTTGGTCGATGCAAATGAATCTCACGACCGGTAACCTCAATGGGGCGACTGAGATTCTGGGGACAGCTCTTCCCTCGAACATCACTGGGATGACGCGCGGTCCTCGCAATGTTGAAGGTGGGAAATACGCGAATCTCCTCTTCATCACTCAAACGGATGGAACGCTTTATGCCTTCAATCCAGTGGGCCCGACAACGATTGGAGGGGTAAACTTCCCTCGCGGAACTCCACTCCCAATTTTCCCCGGTGCAGCCACAAGCGTTCGCGCTACAGGTACCGATGGGCTGGTTGGAACAGACATCACTGGCGTAACGCATCCAGTGGAAGGGATAGATTTCGCAGCCTTGGACGTCAACCTTTGGCATACGTCCAATCGCCGTGCCGGTGACGCTGGCCACGGTCGACCAACAACCTTTGACAACGCACGCACGGCCAACCAAGCCGGTGGTAACAGTCTGTATTTCGGATTCAATCCAGCGAACACCGCTGGCGATGGAACGGGCGAAACCGTCGGAAATTGGACGGGCAGCAATAACCGCGCGGCCCCGGCTGGATCGTACAGCTTTGCTGGCGGAGCCAGAGGTGCGGTAGAGAGCGATCCGATCGATCTGAGCAGCTATTCGGCCGAAGACAAGCCGATGCTCTACTTCAACTACTTCCTGGATACCGATAATACCAACGGTACGAATGTCAGCGATACGAATCGCGGAAATATGCGTGACTCGCTTCGCGTTTACGGCGAGTTTCCGGATGGAACGTCGGTTTTGCTAGCAACCAATAACAATGCCGACGATGGCAACTACACGAATACCAATAATGAAATCGATCCTGACAATACATTGAATGGCGATGTCTTCGGGAGTGCCATTCGATCACAAACTTTGTTTGATGGTGGCGACGCCGGTGCCCCCTCGGCATGGCGGCAAGCACGCGTTCCTTTGGCTGCACTGGCGGGCTTGAAGGATGTCCGATTGCGATTCGAATTCGCTTCCGGTGGGACCTTCAATAGCACCGACGCACTACGCGGTGGCATCGAACTGAGAGTATTGGCTGGCAGTAAAATCAATGATGGTGGTCGCTTGGTAATTACCGGTACCGATCCAACCTCTTTGACCGTTCCTCCAGCTTCAATTACCAAGACCCTTGAATTCGATCTTGGACTCGTGTTGCGATTGCCGAGCGGTGCGAGTATTGCAGTTGGCAATCAGTTGATCGTCCAAGGTCAAACGTTTACTTTCGTAACGGCTGCGCCTGGCGCGAATCAAATTCGATTTGCCGCGACAGATACCCCCGCAACTATCGCGAATAGCGTTAGGACAGCCCTCACAGCGGCAGGATTCGATGTTTTCACCAATTCCGAAGCAGCGAATATTCTGAATGTTCAAAGTCGTTCGGGCGGAAGCCAAGTAACTCCGACGGGTAATCATACCGTCGTAGGGCTTGTCGAGCCGGACATCATTATTGGTCGTCCCGGTGCTAACTTCGAACTCATGGTGAACGCACCAGTGGGCAACTTGATCGCAAATTTAGCCACTCTCACCATCGAAGGCCAAGTCTTTACCTTCAGGCGAACGGCGACCGGCGCAGCCAGAGAAATCTTCTACGCGACCACGGACAACGCCGCGACCATTGCCCAGAAAATCCGAACCGCTTTGCAAGTGGCCGGCGCCTTTACGGTTACCGCAGTGACCGCGACGCAACTCCGAGTTGCGAGTGGTAAAACGTATGTTTCATTGGCGGGTCCTCATGCAAGTTCCGATCCCGACGTAGCGGTTACACAACCAGCACCGATAACGCCGATGCTCATCAATCAAGGGATGACTCCGGCAGCCGTCTTGAATGTTGTAAAAGCCGCTCTCGCAGCGGCCTTCAATCGGGCTGGACAAACCACTAATTTGGATGTTTGGAAGTCGAATCCAAACAATAACACGATTCAGCTTTACGGATATACCATCGATTCAGCGTCGAGTGCTCTTCCAGTTGTCGAGCAAAGAATTGGTGATTTGTTCGGACCGAACATTCCGCTGGATCCCGATCCAAACGCAATCAATGCGCAATACGCCAAGGCTGCCGGGCGATCTACCGCCAACGACAACGAGGGGGTTTATCTCGATGACATTATCATCGCACCGGCCGAACGCGGTGAGACCGTAATTGGAGCAACGACTGCGGCCCCAACGTATGTAGAAGACTCCGGTATTGCCGATGGAGGTTTTCCGAACACTTCACCCACTCCAACCGGTACCTATCAACTCGAAATTCGTACGGCAGCCGAATACGTTTTTCCAGATGGATTGGGTCGTCGATTTGACTCCAATGCACGTTTGCTCAAGCAAGCTAGCCTGGTCGTAGCTCCAGGAGCGAGCTTTGCCGACGGGTCGACTTTCACTTTAGCCGATGGTGGAACAATCGTAACCTTTGAATTCGAAGTCACAACTTCGAATGCTGATCGCGCCGTCGGGGTTAGCCAAGGACGCGTTCCGATTCGTATTACGCCAGAAATGAATGCCGGACAAATTGCCGGTCTCATTCGCGATGCGATCAATAGTACTTTGGTTCAGCAGTTCCTTAAGATCACGGCAACCATTGCAGGTGAAGTTTTTGCGAGTGCAGGCAACTATCTCGACAATCGTCAGTCATTTGTTATCCAGTTGCATGGCTCCGCAGCTACCAATTTGTCGGGTAGCTCTAGCACAGGCTTGACAGGTATCTCGTTCGTACTGGAAGGACTTGAGACTGGCTACGGCGAAGATCTGGGCGATGCCAATCGCAGGAGAGATCAAGGACAAATCTTGATTGCATCGAGTACCATTCGAAATGCTTCTGGATATGGAGTTGTCATCGATTCGGCGAATCGAAGCCAAACGGGTTTAGCGACCAATGTCGGTGATCGTCCGTATCCGGGAAGTGTCAGCAATCTTGTAACGACGAACACGGCTAACCTAGCTCCAGGTGTTGTCGTGTCTAACAACATATTTGCAACCAATAATTTGGGTGGACTGTTTGTATCTGGTGATAATACAGCGAATGTGCCCGTAGCTGCCAGCAACATTGCGAGAATTTTTAACAACACGATTTACGGTGACGGGGTCGGTGACATTGGAATCACGGTTCAACAAGCCGCTACCTCGACGATTCTCAACAACATTATCGCCAACAGTAACATTGGCGTTAGTTTGCAAGGAGCTGGTGGAAGCTCGGTGCTAGGAGCCAACATCTACCAATCGAACAACACAAATGTTCAGGGGGGTGGAACTGAGACATTGCCGATTCTCTTGACTCCGACTGCTCCATTATTCGCCGACATTTCAAACTTCCGTTTCTTTCTCTCGCCACTTTCTCTCGCTATCGATAGCAGCTTGCCATCGATCGACGAACGCTCGTTGTTGACTTCGGTCAAACAGGCGATGGCCCTTTTGCCTAGTCCACTCATTGCGCCTCGAACCGACATTGCAGGAATATCGCGAATCGATGATCCGAACGTGGCAAACGGTTCAAGCACGATCGATCGGGGAGCTGTGGAACGGGCAGATTATCTGCGATTAAATGCCATTCTTTCGAATCCTCTCGATAACGACGCGTTGAGCGTCGATGTGGATCCTAGCAACACCTATGTCCGCCTGCTCAACGGTACGTTGGATCATTTTTCCATTCTTTTGACAGACGCGTTTGGAACGGGACCGGACGTTCGAACCGTACTCGCAAACTCACTTGTCCTAACCGAGAACGGACGAACTTTGGTTCCGAACGTGGACTATACGTTTGGTTACAATCCCGCAAGCTACACGATTCGCTTAAGCCCTTTGGCCGGAATCTGGCGACGAGATAGCGTCTATGAAATTACGTTGATGAACGAACCTGCGTTCCGAATCGATGCCTTCGATGGAGCGGCCGTCCATGACGGCGACAAGATCAATGTCGTCCTCGCGAATGGTTCGACTCAAACAATTGAGTTCGATTCTGGTTTCATCGTCGATGTGCCAGCTTCTTTGACAGGCGTCATAGCCAATGGCCAAACGTTTACCTACACGCCCGTGGGTGGTGTTACTCGCCGATTTGAGTTCAACCTCGTAGGTGATCCGACATTTAATCCTGGGAACACCCAGATCGACCTACTTCCGACGGACGACTACTTGGTCATTGCAAGTCGGATCCAAACGCAACTTGCTGCCATCGTAACGGGTGGCAATTTTCCTGTTTCGAATCTTGGGAATGGACGCATTCATGTTGGAGGTGTCGTCGGCGATACGTTGACTTCAACCAACAATACTCTCACCATTACAGGAACTCCTGGCGTTCAAAAGAGCTTCCAACTCATCGTCCCTGGCAACGGCGGAATTGGAATTGCCGATGCTCAATTTTTCTCGATCACGAATCCGGCTGGCACGACCGTAACCTTTGAATTTGACCTTAACGCGTCGAGTACCTTAAATCGTCGCGTGATAAGCTATACGCCGTTGGATACGGCTGACGTATTGGCAACCAAAATAGCCAATGCAATTGCCGCCGCAGGTCTTGGTTTCACACCAACGGTAAATCCGGGTGGCCTGGTTGTATTGAATGAGCCCCGCGGAACAACTTTAGATTTGACAAATTCAAGTCTCGTGAGTTCAGGAATTTCTGGCGGTGCCTATTCCGTCCCGTTTGTACCTAGCAGCAGTTTTACTTCGGCTGACCTCGCCTCGCGTATCCTCACGAGTCTCAACCAAATGAGTTCCGGTTTGAGTGCGGTAATGCTGGGAGGCAATTCGATTCTGATTAAGGGGATTACCAACCTAACGGGCGCGATGACTTCAGCGGCCAATGTCATCCGCGATGTGGCAGGAAACTCCCTGAACGCAAACCGCGCGAATTCGCTGACGCAGTTTACGATCGTGATGCCAGACGTTCAGTTCGATTTTGGCGATGCCCCATTCCAGACGCTGCTCGCCAATGACGGAGCTCGCCACGCCATTCTCCCGCCCGACGCGCGACAAATTTTGCTGGGCACCTCGGTGGATATCGAAGCCAATGGCCTACCAACTCCACTGGCCAATGGTGATGACCTAGCGGGGACAGACGATGAAGATGGAGTTACCATCTTGGGCGTATTTAATATACAAGAGCCAGCCACTCCGATTCGAATTTCCACGACGGGCCCAGGTTTCGTCGACGCTTGGATCGACTGGAATCGTGATGGTGATTTTACCGACGTTGGCGAGCAAGTCTTAACCAATCGGCAAGTCAATAGTGGCGACAACAGTCTAACCGTTAACGTTTTGAATACGGGGAGCGTGGGAGCATCGCATCTTCGTGTGCGGTTAAGTGCCCTTGGCAATTTAACTTCGAATGGGGTCGGCATTGGTGGCGAAGTTGAAGACTATCCGATCAATATCATCAGTAATCTGAAACCCGTGGCACGTGACGATTCCTATTCGGTGGACGAAGGTGGCACTCTGAGCGTGACGGCGAATGGCATTCCCAAGGGCGTTCTCGGCAACGATGACGATTCGAACCCCAGTGATACGGTAACTGTCCTCGATAGTGACTCATTGACGACCGGAATCCAACCAAGCGTTGCTCCCCAGTTTGGAACCCTTGTTCTCAATGCCGACGGCAGTTTTACCTACACACCCAATGCGGACTACGCCGGACCAGATCGTTTCGTCTACTTTGCTTGGGACGGAATTCAATCAAGCATTGTACCGGCGACCGTGTCAATTACCGTGAATCCGATCAATGACGCTCCGATCTTTATCGTCCCGTCGACTGTCGATGTTCAAGAAGATCAAGGAAGTACATTCGACATTTCTGGCAACCAAACGCAGGTTCCGATTTCGATCGCTGACTTTGCAACCGGGGTTCGTCCCGGTCCAGCCGGAGCGACGGATGAGCTTTCGCAGAGTCTGAGTTTCAATATTGTCGTCAAGCAACCAAGTTTCTTTGACGTTTTGCCGACGCTGACTAGAAGCGTGAGCGATCCGACTCAATGGAGTCTCACCTTTACACTGGCTAAGCACGTTAATCGAAATTTCACGAACGGCCTCAGCAATTTTGTCGAGCTTACCTTGAACGACAACGGCTCGAGTGTTGCGCCGAATGTGAATGCGTCGGCGACTAAAACATTTTCAATCAACATCCTTCCGGTGAATGATCCGCCAAAACCAGACGGCTTCTCGAGCTCTGTCGTGGAAGAGACCACGACCAACTTCAACGCATCCGTAGTCCTGGCTGGAGATACGGCAGCCGATCCATTGGCGACCGATGAAGCATCGCAAATTATAACGATCACCGGGATGCAAACGACTTCAGCTCAAGGAGGTACGGTAGTTCCCGTTTTCACGGCTGGAGTAATTACGAGCTTCTCGTACAAGCCAGCTATGGATTTCGTAGGTACCGATACCTTCACCTATACGATTTCGGATGACGTCGTTGGAGATATCAAGTCCGCCACCGGTACGATAACGATGACCGTGACCGGGCTCAATGATGCTCCCGAGTTTGCAATCCCAACCGTAGTCACTGCAACGGAAGATGAAGCATCGACGCCTCGAGTTGGTTTTGCGACGGGTATTCGTCCAGGACCTATTGGGGCGCTGGATGAAGTTGGTCAAACTTTGGACTTTGTCGTCGAAGCACTTGTGCCAAGTTTCTTTGTGGTTCAACCGGCAATTGCTCCGAACGGAACCTTAACCTTTACGCTTGCCTCAGATCGCAATCGCAACTGGCCAAACGGTACGAGCAACTTGGTTCGTGTCACACTTCGTGACAATGGAGCGAGTACTTCCCCAAATGTAAATGTTTCCTTGCCACAAACTTTCTCAATTGATATTGCTGCGGTCAATGATGCTCCGGTTGTTCAGACTCCGTTCTTACCAATCGTGGCCGAAGAAGTATCAACGAATTTTAACGCCTCTCAGTTTCTCGCAGGTAATCAGCCGTCCCCAACGGGAGCGTTGACAGATGAAGGGTCGCAAACGCTTTCTATAACAAGCGTTGATCAGCGATCAACCCAAGGTGGCTTAATTAGCCAAACCTCCTCTGGTGGTTCAATCAACACGATCCGCTATATCCCGGCCGCTAATTTTGTTGGAACAGACACGTTCACCTATCTCCTTTCCGATAGCGGGTCGCCCGCGGCTACGACGGTTGTGACCGTAACGGTGAATGTCACGCCAATCAATGATCCGCCAGAATTCACTGCTGGCAGCCATGTCGTGGTCAACGAGGATTCGGGAGATTATTCGCAAAGCTGGGCCACCGCAATTCGACCCGGTCCAGCGAATGCTTCCGACGAGTCTGCACAAACGGTTTCCTTCGACGTATCCACGACGAATGCTACGCTCTTTAGCACCCTGCCGGGACTCAGTCCGACAGGCATCCTAACCTTCAAGGGTGCTCCTAATGCGACGGGGGTAGCGTTGGTCACTGTTTCGGCCATTGACACAGGAAGTAGTACTTCACCAAACGTCAATCGCTCAGCACCGGTTACATTCACGATCACCCTTACGGAAGTCAATGACGCGCCGGTTTTTACTCCTGGCGGTAACGTTACGGTAACAGAAGATGCAGGAGCGGTAAGCCAATCGTGGGCTACGAATATATTTTCTGCAGCTGGGCTAACGTTGATTCCACAGCAGTCGGTGGAAGAGGCTGTGCAAACGGTTTCGTTCCAGTTCACCGCCAATTCGAATCCAGGGCTGTTTAGCGTTGCCCCGGCGATCTCTTCGAACGGGACGCTTAGCTTCACGACGGCAAACAACGCCTTCGGTTCGGCGATCGTTTCCGTCCTGGCTCAGGACAATGGCTCGTCGACGCTACCGAGCGTGAATCAGTCGGCGGAAATTGTCTTCACGATCAACATCACCGCCGTGAATGACCCTCCGGTTGCATCCTCTAAGAACTTCACCGCCTCGGAGAATACCGTCGGGGTGCTTGAAGCAAACCCCAATGTCAAGAACAATGCGAGTGATCCAGATGGCGATGGCTTTGCTGTGGTTCCTGGGAATCTAACAAGCCTCAATGGGGCATCGATCGTTCTATCGGCTGATGGATCGTTTGTTTACGATCCAACCAAGTCGTCCACAATCGATGCGCTGATCAATGGGGCAACGCTGGTAGATACCTTTACGTATCAGCTTCGAGATATCTTCGGTGAGGCCAGTCTCCCCATTACGGTTACGGTCACCGTCGCAGGAATCAACGATCCGCCCAAAACGGTGGCGGATACATTCGCGGTCGCCACGACTGGGAGCACCATTCTCAATGTGCTTCGAAATGTTCGAGACCCCGACAGCACAATCGATGTCGGAAGTCTCGAAATCGGTCTCGTTCCAACGAATGGAAGCGTGACTACGCTCCCAAATGGTACGATTCGGTACACGCCGCGGCTAGGTTTCGTGGGTAACGATTCGTTTACCTATCGGGTCAAAGATGTACAAGGGACAACTTCCGCGGAAGCAACCATAACGGTTCAAATCAATAATAACCCGGTCGCAATCGGTGAAAGTGCGAGAGTCTTGGCCGGCAATTCGGTGACTATTCCAGTCTTGAGCAACGACTCGGATCTCGATGGTAACAATACCCTTGTCCCAACTTCCGTCACGATCACGAATCCTCCAGCCGTTGGCACTGCCACTGTATTAAGTGATGGAAGCATCCGTTACTCAGCTCCGGTAGGGTCTGCTGGCCGCATCAACTTCGAGTACACAGTTGCCGACACGCTCGGAGCAATAAGCGCGCCTGCGATCGTTAGTGTTGACGTCGTCAGAGCTTTCTACCAGAACCCAGCGGTCGGACTGAATGCCGACGTCAATAACGACGGCTTTGTGACGCCGATTGACGCGTTAATTGTGATCAACGACATCAATCGCAATGGAATTCGTACTCTTTCGCCAACAGCCTTTACCCCACCGCCATTCTTGGATGTGAACGCAGATAATCAAGTAACACCGTTCGACATTCTTCTGGTGATCAATTTCCTGAACAGACCTTCGGGGAGTTCGGAAGGAGAGAGTCCCAGCGAAGTCATTGCTACGCCGCCAGTCGTCGTTAGCAGTTCGTTAACTACGTCCTGGGATGTTTTGACGGTAGCACCGGAGAAGAGGATCTCAACCCTCGTCGAACAAACGTCCACGGACGTAAAACTTTCGCTTCATTCGGCCGCGATGGCAAACATGGACGACGATTTTGAAGACGAGTTTAGCGGCCTTGCTTTTACGTCTAAGGGTTTCGTTCGAAAACGATTGGTCGATGATGTCTTTAGTGACGACCTGGATGCTTTTCTGGGTGAATGAAAGGCTATTCATTGGATTCGGACACAAATCGATAGCCCGCGTCGCGAACCGTTATGAAATGCTTAGGGTTGCCAGGGTCTTCTTCGAAGGCCTTGCGCAATCGAAGCATGAATTGATCCACACTTCGGGTTTGCATATCGCCGACCATTTCCCAAACTTCAGTAAGCAATTCCTGTCGCGAGATCACGCGTCCTTCGTGCTCGGCGAAATATCTTAAAAGCTGCAGCTCCTTGTGAGTCAACTTAATCGGCTCATCGTTTATGCGAACCTCATACGTCGCAAAGTTAACGTAGGCTTTTCCAAATCGAAGCTCGTTGACTTTCTTGGCTGGATTGGATCGAGCGTTAGCGTCTGGCCGACGCGTGAGCTTTAAGAGATTTCGAGCCCGACTTAGAAGTTCATCGAGGTCAAACGGCTTGGTAAGGTATTGGTTTGCTCCAAGATCAAATCCCCGGGTTCGATCCTCGGCGAGGCTACGGGCGCTCAGCATGAGAATAGGAATTTCGGTATCGGATTCGCGAATCGTTTCGCAAACCCGATAGCCGCTCATTCCGGGAAGCATGAGATCAAGTACGACCAGATCAAACCCGAACGGTTCGGCTTTCAATAGTCGCAAGGCCGTGGGCCCGTCTTCGACCAAGTTCACTCGGTACCCTTCTGCTTCGAGGTTGTACTTAATGCCAATCCCCAAATGCTCTTCGTCTTCTACCAATAAGATATTCTTGCGATGGTTCGTCATAGATTTCCTGACGCGGGCAATCGAATCTCAAAACGTGTACCTTGCGAGGTCGACGGGTCAACGATCGCTATTTTTCCGCGAAGCCTTTTCACAACGGTTCTCGCTAAGAAGAGCCCCAGTCCTGTACCCGTTTTTTGTCGTTCAAGTTCATTTCCAATCCGGAAAAACCGGCCAAAAACCCGTCTTCGCATGTTGCGTGGAATCCCGGGACCGTTGTCCTCGATCACGGCCAGAATCGTATTCTCGCCTTCGAGACGCGTTAGTTGAATCGCAATTTGAGGGGGCTTTCCCGCATATTTGAACGCGTTATCAATCAAATTTCGAAACAAGATCTCAAGATCGACCGGTAAACCAAATACGGTTACAGGGCTCAGGTCCATCGACAATGCAGGAGGATCGGTCGGATATCGGTCAAGTTGCTCAGCCACAAGCCGCTGAATAAGTTCATTAAGGTGCACATTTTCCGGCGGTAATGGTTTTACGGAGGCCTGATGCGAAAGCCTGGCAACGTCAAGCAACTGAGAAATCAGTTGATCCAGGCGATCCACGTCTTCAAGCATTGCCGAGTAAAACTGTTGTCGTTGTTCCTCGGGAACGGGCCTACGGTTGAGCGTTTGAAGGTAGAGCTTTAATGAAGCGATCGGACTCTTCAGTTCATGTGTCACGGAATCAATGAAATTGCTCTGTCGGCGATTAAGGTTGATCTGCTGAATACTTAGGACCAAGTACAAAACGACACCCAAGACTACACAAGCAAACATTACCGAACCGATACTGAGCAAAGTCCAGTCGGCCTGGAAGATGTTGATCAAAACCCATGCCACCGTCAGAAATACCAACAGGACGATCATTGTGACCGCCAAAAGAATGGGCCACTTTAGGCTCTTACGTTCAAACATGGATAGCAGGAAGCTCTCGAAGAATTCATACGGGGCTTTTACTGCCCATAGATTATCGTGAAAATGATGGTTTGCATGAAAATTTTGGTAATACTTGATCTTTTTGGTGGTGACACAATCGATGCGACGCGGATATAATGTAGCGTGCTGACTCAGTGGGTCGCCGTAAAGGGATTTGAGCAACCGTTAAATGGTCTGAAGGATTCATAGATGCCTCCTGAAACTGATCCAATCCAGTTCCCGCGTCAAATTTGGCAAACAGTTACCGATCTTGCCCGGAATTGCCTCGTCGAAAACCATTTCTGTTCCGAGCAGTCGCGGATTGAAAATCTTCGCTGTGTTCACTTTGTGGGGGAGAAAGAGTCGTCGTACGGGCTTCAAATTTGGTACTTCGAAGCCATCGGTGTCGATGGAAATGGCCGCCGCATGCTTTATGGGGCCTTAAGCTTTTCGATTCAGTATGGTTTACTTGAAACGAAACGAATTGCCGTATTCGAGGAGGCCAATCAGCGACAGAGTGTATTTGCTCCCGATCAGCCCCAAAATGCTACCTCGCTTTGGGATCAGTCCGTCACGCGTTTTTGGGTTCGAATGGCTTGTCTAGGTGTCCTGGTAGGTGCGTTGGTCTGGAGTGTGGGCGCGATCTCTCTTTTCCAAGCTGAAAACGATTCACCCAAAGCACCGTTGAATTCGCTAACACAGACGACTCCATAGTGCCCATTCGCTTGCTCAGCGGCAGCGGAATGGGGGGATTACCAAGGAGTGGCCCTCGCACAAGAGTACGACGCTTATGGCTGCTCCAATTAAGTCCTGACCAGATTCACGCTTCCTCCTCGCGAGAACCACTCCTCGGTAACCCACCCAACCTGAATCTTCGCGTTCCATTCAAAAAGGTCAAGGTCAACTTGCGATAAGCAAGAAAAAGGTCAGTCGATCTTCATTTCCGGCAGATACCATTGGCCTCGGGCGGACCAGGGCATGGCATCCCAAATCAGGTCTTGATCGACTTTGGGCAGCCCGTCAAAAATCTGTTTGGCCTCACGAAAACGCCTTTGAAACTCCGGCTGGTCCTTTTGGTTTAACGCAACCATTCCCTTGGCTAAAAAAGCTAATGCCCGAACGACAGTATCTTCAGGGGAAACGTATTGGAGAATCTTGTCGACAGCCTCATCCGCCTCTTTAGGTCGATCATAGTCCAAGCAAAACCAAGCATAGTGCAACCAAGCCTTGAGGTTATAGCTAATATTGATCGGGTCGCTTCGATCTGGCGGAAACTTGCTTTCGATAGCTCGCCAATCGATAGGTTTGTTACTCATCAAAGCCTTGAAAAATTGCTTCTTGATGTCCGATTCCGTTTTTACAGCCTCGGCACCACGCAAGGTTGGTTGTCGAATAAGCGATCGTGCACCAAGATTGCGAGTGATGCCGGTCGCAAGTATTCCTACCCCGACTGCCAGCAATGGTATTAAGATTCGTCGATACCACGATCGCCTACCGTTGACGGCATTGGCAATGGCTGCCGTTTGTAGGTGTGTCGTTTGAGGGCCGATTACGGGGACTTGATCGAGTAGAATCCCAGAGAATGGAATCGGGTGGTCAAGCGACGTTTTAATTGAAAGACGATCTGCCATTTTCTTGATCGAACGAGTCAGCTCCGCCGCCGAGCCAAAACGATCTTCTGCCGACTTAGACAGCAAGCGTTTTATGATTTCAATCAGTTCGTCATCCACATCCGGTCTCAGGGCCTTCAAATCAGGGGCTGGATTCTGAAGGTGCTGTAGCGCCAGTGCGAGTGCAGTCTCGCCTTCGAACGGTGGTCTTCCCGAAAGCATTTCGTATGCCGTTGCACCAAGCGAGTAGAGGTCGCTCCTTGCATCAACGGCTTGCCCCTGTATTTGCTCCGGACTCATATAGGTCGGCGTTCCCAACGCAACCCCAATCTCCGTCAGTCCATTCGTTTGACTTCGGACGCGCGCCAGACCGAAATCCGCAACTTTGACTTCACCATCCGGCGTCAACAATACGTTGTCAGGCTTGATATCCCTATGAACCACCCCAATGGATGAGGCTTTCTGCAAAGCCGCTGCAATTTGCAGCATGATGGACAACACCTCAGGTTGTGACAGACTCCCCCGTCGATGAATAAAAGAGCGTAACGTATTCCCGGCAATATATTCCTGAGCGATATAGTGAATTTTGCCCCAGGTCCCAATGTCGTAAACTTGAACAATATTGGGATGAATGAGCGAAGCTGCTGATCGAGCTTCTTGAAGGAATCGTTGAATGTGGTCCTTCGAGGCCGAAAGATCAGCACGCATTACCTTCAACGCAACATGCCGCTGCAATTGTTCGTGGAAAGCGAGATAAACGTCTGCCATCCCTCCCGCCCCCAAACGATGCAATACGCGATATCCGTTCACGTTTTGATTCGTCAGGTCTATGCGATCATCGCCACGAGGGCCTGCAACCGAATCGAGAGTTGGAAAATTGCTTGACATGACTTTAGGGAGTTAATCCGCGGGAAGGCTCTAAGCGAGCCAGATCTTAATGACGTAGATTATAGCTGCTTTCTATTCCCGTCGTGGCATGTTCCACGCCGTGAAGGATTTTGAACCAAGCAGAGTCAAAGATTTTGAATGTAGCAGAACTGGCCATAGTTTCCTTGCGGGGGAACTCTGGCAAGTCCCACCGCGAAACTCCTTCACGGGGCTCAGCTTGCCCCAGAGCGCATGAGGCCGAAAGCTGTTCCGTCTGGTAGAAAAAAACTGCGACGATTCGCCTTTGGTGCCGATGAAGTCCCAAAGGGAGTGCTAACTCTCCTTCTTTGGCTGGAAAAACCGGTGACGTCATGTCTCAGAAAAGTATCCTAGGAATCGGCTCGCTGAGCACCTTCCTTGGATGCTATTGGTGCCTGCTTTTTATTGGTACACATGTTCCAAAACCCCCAACCATCCATGTCCAACATGCGGATAAGCTTGTTCATTTTGTAGCCTTCGCGGGTTTGGCTGGCCTCTGCGCTGCCATCTTCTGCCGGCAACGTTTTGGAGTTCGCGATGTCTTCGTTTCCCTTTTTTGTCTTGTATACGCAGGAATCGACGAGCTCAGCCAGATCCCGGCGGGGAGAACCGCTGATATTTTTGACTGGCTTGCGGATTTTGCAGGAATTCTTTTGGGTGTTCTCGCTACGCGCGTGATCCTCGGACGTGTTCTTACGCACCCACGATCGCAGCCAACTCAGCCGCCCACGCCTCGAGGAGTCCAGCAGGCGTAGCATTGCGATCGGTATCGGTTTGGGCTGCTAAGCAATGATTCAATGCCGCTGCTAGAGCATTGGTCGTATACTTTGATCGATTCGACGAATCGTTTTCCTCATGGTTTTTGCGATTGAGTTGCGATATTAACTGCGATCGATAGTGATTCGCGGCAAAATCGAAAATCATCCGTAGCCGATCTCGCTTGGCCTGCGTTTCGTCGCCAAGACTTTGCAAATTGCCAGTCAGGTCTTTTGCAAGACTATAAAAGGGCATCGGACGCTGCTCTAGTTCTCGAATCAGATCACACCGAAGACTAACCATACTGTCGTCAAGCAACAATTTGGCCGTTGCGAGGGATCCGTTAGCCAAAGCGGCTGCTTCCTGGACCAATGCCGAATCCATGGTTCCATTCATACGGACAATCAACGTTTGGATCTCGTCGGATGTTAATCCCTGGAATCGTACAATTTGCGACCGCGAGCGAATTGTTGCGAGTTGTCGCTGCTCGTTCGAGCTAATCAAAAAAATGACAGATCCTGGCGGCGGTTCTTCGAGCGTTTTAAGAATGCTATTGGCGGCTTCGACATGGATCGTGTCGGCGTCATCAATAATTGCGATTCGCCGCATCCCGTGAAACGGTCGAATATGAAGCTGGTAACAGACGCCATCCCGAAGTCGGTTTTCAGGCGACCCGACGAGCAGCTCCATCGGAAGGGATGCACGATCTGGTGGTTTACTGATGAGGAATAAGTCGGGATGCGTATTGGCTTCGACTTGGACGCAAGATTCGCACTCGTCACATGATTCGAAAGCGGCTGCGTCGCGCTTCAGACAAAGCAAAAGCTTCGCAAGCTGTAGGGCAAAGGTCCTTTTCCCGCATCCATTCGGCCCCACCAAAAGAAACGTGCTTGCTAATCGCCCACATTGCACGGCGTTCGCGAACCACCTTTTCTGTTTCTCGTGTCCAACTAAATTTGACCAGCTCATCGGCGATACATTCTAAGCTTCGCGGTAGTGCGTAAGATCTACTAACGGTCGGTAGTCAAAAGCACAACTTGGAAGGTCTTTTAAAACTTGATCAGGAATTCGAAGGCTTTACTTTTGACGGTAAAAAACCAACTCCGAAACAAACCGCCATCAATAGCCAAAATGAGATACTTTCGGGACGACGGAAATCGTGAAAGTCTAGTATATGCGGAACATGTGGCGGCAGCTTGATGGCCCCTTCAACCGCATCATGATGTTCAACTTGTTTCGCAACTCCAAGCGGCCAATGATTCTCAAGCCACAATCGGTAGGACTCAGCGACCGCTCGTCGCTCGTTTTCAAAGGCTTCGCACGACTGTTGCCAGCCACCAAGACGGCTAGCAAGCCAAGGTGTTTGCTTGAAGCTCCAATCACTGTTACATCCCCAATCGAGTACAAGCTTGATGCCGATGACGACGACGAGCAAATATGCCGACACTTCAAAGCGTGGAAAGCGATCAAGCAACTTGATGAAGATGGCGGCGGCAAACCGCATGAGAACAACCCCAATAATCCCGCCTGCAATGACAACCCAAAGTTTTGCTGGATTGGAACCTGCCAAGGCCATGGCTGCGAGAATCGAGTCGACGGCGAACGCAATGTCGGTCAATTCGATGACAAGTACCGTCCGCCAGAAAGCGGCAACACTATGTGCCGCAACATTGCAACTTGCATCTTCGCCGTGAGTCGAACCTTCTTTATCGGATATATAGGAAGAGTCCGTAACCATGCTCGCGCCAAGTGGGACGCGTTGCTCAATTTCCATATTCTCGCGTGAGATATCAAGCGACTCACCCGTAACTGCGTCAACAAGTTTTGGCTGCCCTTGATCGTCTAGGACGACTCGTTCGCCGTCGTCATCGGAAGAATCCGAAAGCAAATGTTTCAATGCAATGAAGATGAGGTAGCCACCACCAATTAACTTGGCGATTGTCCATTGCAATAGGAAACCAGCCAATAGAATTGCAATCACGCGAAAGACAAAGGCTCCGATGAGCCCATAGGACAAAGCGCGGGCCCGCATTTCTTTTGGAAGCCGCTTTGCCAAGATCCCTAAAACGAGCGCGTTGTCGATCGACAACAAGCCTTCGAGAAGTATAAGGAGACCAATAACGACCAAATCCGGCCAACCCGCCGACTGCCCCAGAAATGTAATATCGGCTAAACATGGGAAGGCAAATTGGGGCATATGGGGCTCTCTATGTTCAAGATCGCCCGAACCGCCATTCGCCTCCGAGCACCTAAATCGAATCCCCACTAGGATATCCGACGCGAAGCCTCTGCCGAAGAGGGTAGACTAATCCCTTGCTGCTTCCTTAAAAAGGGAACGAATGGACATCCCTCCACTGAGATTTGACACATTCTCGAAACCCTTTCCATTCAACCAGCAAGCTCCGACATGGGCTCGCTTCCCGGAATGGCATACTACGACTGTTTGCTTGTGGGGGTCCAAACCTGTCCACTTCTCCGCTAACTCGTCAATTTCAATCGTGATAGCATTCGGGAGTGGCAAATTGTCCCGCTCACGCGTCGTCCGCACATCAACCACTTGGATCCCATCCAGATTTGCGTTCGGCGGTACGAGCTTAGGATGCTGGTTCAGATCGTTGCAGGCTGCGAAGGCTGCCATGTGAATCGGATCTTTAGCGCTTCCAAACGGCGGAGCATACGCGAGGTCGAGTTCAGCAAGCTGATGGACGGTGCCGCCCATTTGGAGCATTGTCGCTACGATATCAATTCTCTTGTCGACCCCGTCGCCGCCCACGGCTTGGGCTCCGAGTATCTTCCCATCGTCCGAACGATAGAGCAGTTTCAATTGCATCGATTCGGCTCCGGGGTAGTAGGAAGCATGATTGGCAGCCTGAATGAGTACCGATCGAAACGGGATCCTTCGCAGTTTCAAACTCGATTCATTGAAACCCGTACACGCAGCCGTCAAATCGAAGACACGCACAATGGCCGTCCCCCAGACTTTCCCCATTTTCGGCGATTGACCTGAAGCGGCGTGCTCACCCGCAATCCGTCCAGCTCGATTCGCGGGTCCGGCCAGCGGAACGCGCATCCGTTCCCCCGAAACGCCATGCACGACTTCGGCAATGTCACCGACGGCATAAATGAATGGATCCGAAGTTTGCATCCAATCGTTGACCAAGACACCCTGTGTGGCCCCAATCGTCAACTCAGCCTCTTGAGCGAGTTTCGTTCTCGGGCGAATGCCTGCCGCTATGATGAGGAGATCCGACCCCAATTCAGTGCCGTCTTCAAATTCAATCGATGACGCCGCATCCGATTTTCGGACGACCTTTCGAATGCTGCGTTCGAGAAAGACCCCAACGCCTTTCGACTCCATGTGTTGCTGAACGATCTTCGCCAGTTTCCAGTCCAAGGGTTTCAGCACTTGAGGATTCCGCTCGACGAGCGAAACCTGTATCCCTCGACGATGAAGTTGCTCAACGACCTCTAGCCCGACAAACCCGCCTCCGAGAATGACTGCCGACTTTGGATGATGAGCGTCAATGTATTCAATGATTCGATCCATGTCATTGAGCGTCCATAGATGAAACGCATTGCTTGGCATGGGCTGACATAATTCTGGCGTGATCGGCTCTGACCCCATGGACAGTATCAATCGGTCGTACCCTATTTCAAAGCTCTCTCCGGAAGCGTGATCGATCCCCACAACCGTTTTCATGTTGCGATCGATTTGGGTTACTTCATGTTGCGTTTTAACGCCAATCCGGAATCGTTTCCAAAACAACTCCGGTGAAGCGACCAACAATTTCTCGCGTTGCACAATTTCGCCGCCAAGATGATACGGCAGCCCACAGTTCGCGAAAGAAATCACCGGCCCTTTTTCAAGGATCACGATCTCCGCTTCCGAATTTATCCGTCGAGCTCTGGCAGCAGCCGACGCGCCACCCGCGACGCCGCCTATAATCACAATCCGCATAAACTTCACTTCTTTCAAGTAGCGCAAGACTTAGCCTGATTCCAAGGCATCGCCGATAAGATCATCGCCATCCCGCAGGTGTCAGTGACTCCAGCGAAGACCAAACCAGCGCCAACAAACGCCGCTAGGCCAAAGCCCAGTGGATGGACCCAAAGCCCCAGTACAATACCGATCAACACCAAAGAACCGGCCGCGATTCGCACTTGACGGTCGATCCCGATTACGCCTTTGCCTCGAATTGCAGGTAGTCCGGCGGCCGCACAGGCGATCGTGCCTCCTTCGACGTTAACGACTGCAACTCCAGTCGCGGATAGTTGCTGACAGGCTTTCCGACTACGTCCTCCGCTCTGACAGACAACGTAGACCGTTTCATTGCCTGCCTTCTGCAAACCGCGGACCGCTTCGGCCGTGATTCGATCGATCGGAAGATTCTTCGCCCCGTCAATATGGAATCCAGAATACTCGGCTGGCGTCCTGACATCGATCAGTACCCAGTTGGGATCGAGTCGTGTTCGCTCGCAAAAATCTTTCACACTAATGGATTCAAAGCTCATTTTCGAATTCCTTGCCTAAAATCGACTCTCGATACAGGTCATTATGTTTTTCAAATGAAGCTCGACGACTTCGTAGTACACATTCCGCCCCTCACGTCGGCTGAGCAAAAAGCCGCATCGCTCTAGAAGCTTCAAATGCTCGGAAGCCATATGACTTGGGATTTCACACGCTTCCGCCAATTCTCCCACCGTAAAGCGATCGGTCAAAAGCATCTGAATCATTCTCAGGCGATGCGGATGCGCAATCGTCTTCAAACAATCCGCCGCTTTTTGCAACCGAGCCAACGATATCCAACGGGTTTTTCTCGACATCGCGTACCTCGAATCTAACAGCTTGACGACGTATATCATATCGAAATGTTCCGATATAACAATAAGTATTCTCGAACGTAGGCGATCGGCGTTAAGTTGACAAAGAAGGCGTGGACGCCACCAACTGCCTGGATTGGTGATGTCCTCCCAAGCAACTCCAAGGCATCCCAAATTTACTCACCGATAAAACAGATTCACTGTCAACTTTTTGTGGGGAACTCTACTTCTTCATACCCGGCTTTCCCACTTTCAGGACGCCCCGATGGGCTCGCCCCATCGGACGTAACGGTGGTAGGCTAAACACGAACAACCAAACGATTTCCCTCCTCGCCCTCCGACCCAATGCCTTCGGCGTTGGGTCGGAGGGCGAGGAGGCGGGCGATGCGCGTGGCAGAGTCATTCTAGTCGTCCGCCTTGGGCTCCGACGAGACGTGCTCGTCGGGGGCCAGGGAATGCGTCCGCGGAACGAGGGAAAGCCTCCAAGCCAACCCGGGGCATACGCAATATGCGAATATGTTGCGAGCGAGAACAACCGGGCGAATGGATCGTTGCCGTCTGGAAATGGTGTCAGCAGATTTCATCTCAATGATAAAATCTGGCTGTAGTGATGAATCAATTCCGAGTTGTGGCACTATTCAATCACTGATATCTAACGCTTCGCAACTCGGCTCCAACTCATAAGGAATTGAAAGCAAGGATTCCAACGAATGGCCGTGGTTACCAGTCATTTTGCGAAAGACAATTAGAAGTCGACTTGACAACGTATCGCAAAGGCATCTGCCTGACTCTTGATCGCCAAATTTCGTCCGAGCGTTAGTTAAAAGTCGATCGCGACCCGAGTTCCGAAATTATGGACCGTTCCACTTCCAGCCGCGAACGCCGGTACCAGGGACACGTCGCGTTCGGTGATGCTGTGATTGAACTGCCACTTCATGTTGGGATTCCAAAACCAGTTCAAGCCAGTCACGTAGTTATCCAAAATACCACCGTTCAGCCCACGATCGTTGAGATCGAGATGGTTGTAGCGGAAGCCTATTTGCCAAGCACCCATACCAGAGATTCCACCGCACTTGTGCGGCTTGAAGAAATTGCAATTTGGTCGAACTCGTTCAAATGCCCCATATTTGCGATTGTAGTTGTCGTGCTCACCTGTGAGGAAGAACAAAATTTGGGCATAGCCACCGTGATAGGTGACGTTCGTTCCCGGTCCAGCCGCAACGGTTCGCGCATCTTGCAATCCATTGACAAGATACTCTGACTGGAATGTCCATGGACCATTGACCACTACGAATTCGGCGTTGGCTGTTTGTGTGTCATCGCCGAACAAAGTAATGCCGGCGGGGACTGGCCACCCGGCCGAAAGTCCGGCGCGAATCGCATCGCGTGTTCGATAGGTGATGGATCGATTCGGAATGCCAGCGGCTGCAATGGCTGTTCCTTGTCTTCCAGAAACTCCCAGATGAACCAATTGAGCTCCGTCGTTCTCCCAAAGCAACAATCGTGTCAAACGTCCGCTGACTGCGTAATCCCCGTCGCCGGTAGCCGTTGGGAAGACACTGTTCGTTGGTTTGAACAGACCTAGGTTCCAAACGCCCATTTGATTGGCATAGGTATCAAAAATACTTACGCCGGGCTGGAAGCCGTTGAACAAGCCACCGTAAAACGTATCTTGATTGTAAGATCGTTCCATGAAGGGTTGATAACGGCTACTGACAATGTGCTCAAAGCCGATCTGTTCTTTGTGGTAGCCGATTCGCATGTGACCAAACAAAGGAAGCTCGTTTATTTGATACCATAGGTCGGTCGGCGCCGTGAGCGCCTCATCAAAGAAATTGACTGCCCCTGGTTGATTGCGAACGCGAGCAGAGTTCACGAAGTCATACTCGCATGCAAATTCATGAACTTCGTGCAATGTGCCGTCAATTCGCAATCGTGCGCGTCGGAAGTCGACACCATCCGAGTACGGTACATTAATATTGCTGTTGACATTTGCGGGTGCGCTCGCCCACGCAGTGTCAAACTGATATCGGCCGCCAATATGGGTGCGGAAGTGTTTGTCCTTAGTGGAGAGTTCAAGGCCGTCGTTCCATTTGGCCGTCATCTGAAGCTCTTTGTCTTTTTTCTCCTTGGGGGTCAGCTTCGCTTCGTCTGCGGCCGCTTTATCCTTCAGATACTTGTCGATGACCTTTTTGACTTCTGCTTCGGTTAAGCCGGTTGCTTTCGCATCGCTGGCTGCCTTGGAGGCCGCTTCGTCCGCCATGTAATACTCGGTCGTTGAGACCGGAGTGAATGGGACGGGTGCAACAATTTGGCCAGACAAATCGTCAACAACCGGCGGCGCGAATGGCTCTTGCGCAATAACCGCCGAAGAAAGGATTCCAAGAATGGAACCCGCCCAAAATTGATGGCATTTCATCATAAATCTTCCGTGATGTGTATAGCGAGCCGCCTCGCTCTGGGAAATCCTTCTCCCTGCGGAGAAGTTCGACAAAACACGTTGCGAAAATTGCCTCAAAGAAACCATTGAAAACTATTCTCATCAATCCTAACGAATCAATCCTTAGCACCGGCAATCCTTACCACGCTGAACAGATCGATCGTCTCCGGTTGTCATCCCATATATCTTAGGCAGCTCTTGACTGGAAAATGCTTGCTTTCGAATCCACTTCGTAGACGATCTCTTCGAGTGCTGCGTCCGTCCATTGCTAGCCATGGCGTTTTTCAGATCGTTCCATCGCTTGCGAAACATGATTACGCTCGCAACTAGGGTCGCTAGAACTTGCATGACCATCGCGATCGCAGCATGCGTCTGGATTCGTAACACGAAGAATTGGGACGACCAAAGCACAACCCAACGCCGCGATCGTTAGCAATGCAAAATATCGACGATGCGAGACTGAGGGACCGCAACAGAATGAGCGTCTTCGTGATTGATTCATGACTACTTCGAACGGCGCGAGGCTGTGTCAAGCTTTGTACCGATAAGCAGCTCATCTTTGCCGAGGCCGTTTTCGAGGACTTCATCGGTAGAGGCCGGATCGACGGCGCGGCAGCCAGCACTGAGGCGTTCAATTAGTTCATCAAAGGAGTCTTCCCAAGTCTCCTCGGTGGTTTCGAACGGGGGAATCGATGCAAACTCATCACAGAGCAAGATGAATCGCAGAACGTGCCGGAAGAGGATTCCTTCTTGTTTCTGCAATCCTTTGGCAAGAATGTACTTATTAAAATGGCAATCGAACTCGAGAAGTTCGCCGACAACCCAAACACTGCGTGTGTAAACGTCGTGGACACGCGGAAAATCGTAGTCGAACAATCGGCGCAGCTTCTCACCGAGCGCTAGTGGCCATGGAGGTGGCTCGCTAAACATTTTTCGTTCTCGATGACGACCGGTGGATAACGCTTCGAGATCGGGGGATTCGTCTTCTTCGGCTTCGTGTTTGCCAGTGAGTTCAGACTGAGTCGCGAGGCCCAACTCTAAGAGTCGGCCGTGCAATCTAGACGTTGCCAACGGACCAGGTAACAAGATGTCGGGTGGCGGAACACGCACCAGCCTTGCAATATTGGCAGGCAATTCGAGTACGCTTTCCAGCGCTTGAACACGTTCGGCCGTATCGGCGATGGCCAAGTAGTTGGCCATGTAGACACCGTAAAGCGGATTGAGACTGCGAAGTCGCAGTATCAGATCAGAACGCTCGGTGGGCGTTGCTGTTTGCGGTCGATAGTCAGTCAGCTCGTAACCGCGCGCCATCGGGTCGTTTCGATCGATGACGTTAATGCGAGTCGGAGCATCGCTTGCGACCGACTCGTCGTCATCGAAGGAATCTTGTTGTTCGACCTGGGCCTCGCCCCCATTCAAGGAAAAATTGCCTACGGGTATCGAGGACGTTTTGCGTTCGCCGGTGGTTGCGTCGAGCCATTTCAAGACCGGCTGAGGAGCAACGGAAGAGCCCTCACCCCCGGCCCCTCTCCCGGAAGACCGGGCGAGGAGAGAAGGAACTGAGAGCGGCGTCTTCCCGGCAGACCGAGCGGGGGGAGAAGTGGCTGCGAGGGGTGTTGGCTTGGGATCGAGTTGAATATAGTCAGCGGCCCAAAGCGTGATGAGCATCTGATTTAATTCGCGTTGAGCTTTCTCTTCGTCGACTCGTTCGAAAAGTCGTTTCGCCACAAGCTGACGCAATGGCTCGACGTTCGGTGACTGACTCAGAAGATATGCCAACAGTCGCCAGGGGAGCGAACCGCGACTTTGGAGTTTGGCGGGAGGTGCGTTGCGAAGCGATTCAAATTGTGAAGCAGTCCAGTACGTTTCACCATCGCGGCGTTTGGGCATCTTTTTCTTGAGCTGCTTTTTAGCTCGCATCAGCCCAGGGTCTTTGGTGTCTTCCGGAATCGAATCGAATTTCTCTTTCCAGCGAAGGTACTTTACGTCGTCCTCGTGAGCGAGCGCGCAGACAAAGCCTTGTTTGTCGAATTGAGGACGACCGGCTCGGCCAAAGATCTGATGCGCCGAACTCGGTTCGATGAGCTTCCGCTTATCACGTGGACCTTTGACGATGGATGGAAGAATTACCGAACGGGCAGGCAGGTTGATACCGGCTGATAGTGTTTCGGTGCAGACGCAGATGCTCAATAGCTTTGTTTGAAAGAGTTCTTCCACCACGCGACGATACTTCGGCAAAATACCAGCGTGATGAATCCCAATTCCGCGTTGTAGAATGGCTTTGAGCTTAGGACCTGCTCCTTCGGAGAGATCGTAGCCTTCGAGCCGTGTGGCAAGTTCAACTTGTCGATGTTTGTCGATCAGCTTTTTGCCTTTGAGCAGTTCGGCAACCTGCCAACATTCATCGCGATTAAAACAGAAGACCAAACCAGGGGTGCGACGCTTCTCATCATCGCCTTCGGCAATCTTCTCGAGGTGTTCGTCGAGATAAGCATCGTCGACCCACTCAAAGGCCAACGGAACTTTGCGTTCTGTCCCTTGAACAAGTTGAATCCGACGAGAATGAGCTCGGTTTAGCCAGCTGCAAAATTCATAGCTGTTGCCGATCGTTGCGGAAAGGAGCATCAGACGCACATGCTTGGGCAACATCCCAAGGCTGAGTTCCCAAACGATGCCGCGTTCCGAATCGTTGAAGCTATGAAATTCATCCATGACGACTGCCGAGCAATCCTCCATCGGAAAAATTTCGGGATTCAAAAGACGATTGAGCAGGATTTCAGCCACGACAACGAGCACGGGCGCTTGCGGATTGACTCGTCGATTCCCCGTCACCAAGCCGATATCCGATGCGTTGAAGCCCCAGTGAAGCGCGGCCTCCTGGATTTCAAGAAGTTTCTGTTCGCACAGCGCAATCAGCGGTGTCGTGTAATAGCATCGCTTTCCGGTACGTAAAGCCTCATAGATCGCGGCTTCTGCGATCAGAGTTTTCCCAGTGCCGGTCGGGGCGGAAACGAGAACGCCCTGCTCGTTAGTAAACCAAGCGAGCAGAGCTTCTTCTTGAACAGGATAGGGTGTGTACTTAAGCTGCTCGAAGTACTCGGAAGCGATCGCGTCGCGGTCGATCGTTGGCTCGACATCCTGCTTGCCTGGTTGTTTCAAAGTTTGTTTAGACTTTCCTGGAGGAGTCGATGCGACAGCTAACGTGCTTCAACGCGAAGCATAATCGGTTTTGTGGTTGGATTCCCTTTGAGTGTTGTTCTCAAGTGGAATGGTCGGACTTGAGGTTGTAGCCATGGCGCGGCGGTTATAAAAACTTCACGTGTATTTTGGCCCGGCTTAATGACAAGACCACTCAGTCCAATATTGTCGACAAATATTCCATGTGGCAAATTGCGACCACTGTCGTCTTTGCCGTACGGCACATCGTCATCGGCCTTTCCGCGTTCGATGGCAATGAAGGTCGCAATCGTTTCACCAGGGTGAATGACCAACTCTGAAATCTCATCGGCTTTGACGTCATCTTTGGCTACGAACCGAGTTTTCACAAGATCCTGCTCGGCGGCCTTGAAGCTAAGAGGCGTTTTCGCTTTACGAACCACTTTGGTTTCGCCAATCGTCGCGACGCCTCGGACGTCGATCGAAAATTCTTTAGGCAATTCGGCCGCGCCTTCCGGAATGAAAACGGTCCCAAAGGCTTTGTTTTGTTCGGATTGGATCGTAAGGGGCTTGGAAACGATGGCACCTTCCGGGACGCCATCGAGTGTGATTCGAATTTCACCCGAAAAGCCATCGAGACGCACAGCGTTAACCGTAAACTCAGTCCCACTGCCGGGCGTTACGCTCGTTTCCGTCTGAGCCAAGTTTAATTGAAAGTCGAGTTTGGGGGGGCGAATGGCGAGCTGGTACTTGAAGTCGGTAGCTTCAAGTCCGCGGGCATCTCGGACACGGACGAGGTATTTCCCATCTTCGGGAGCAGTGAAGAACAAACGGCTATCTTTACCTTCCTTGCGACTCGGATCGTCGTCGTTCTCAAAGTAGATTGGAAAAACGGGAAGACCGTTCGGGGTTGGGGATTCGTCGCGATCCAGTTCTCGCACAACCCAAGCGGGTTCCCCCATGGCATGCGCAATCGGCGTCGTATCAAAATATGTGTATCGGTTTCCTTCGCCTGGATAAACTTTAAAGCCCGAGTCTGGGCCACGAGGGTAAAGCCATAGTTTGACGACTTCACCGCCACTATAAAGATACTCGTTGATTTCCATGTCTTCCCATCGATGAAGTCGAAAGTCATCAGAAACAAGCGAACTCTTTCCACGAAACGTAAAATAGCTTTCGCGAACCGCTTGTAGGCGAGTACGAACCATTGGCGATCCATTGATACGACGAATCTCGATCTTGGGGTCGAGCGTCAGTTTACCGGTCATTGCTTCGGACTCCGATTGTTTATCAGGGTCTTCCGCGGCGGCTTTCTTTTTGCGAGCCATGGCGGCCTTGTCAATGATTGCGGTCGCTGTAACAAGCCACGGATCACCAGCTTTGGCGTCGAAGACAAACCAATCTTCATCGGGTTGCGATGTTTTGATCTGTCTTGTCGTAGCGGCAACGACAGACTTCGGCTGACTAGGCATGTCCAGTCGGGCCATTGAAGTATTTGGCGTGGCTATCTCTCCGCTTATAAGTGCGGGCAAAACGATCGGTAAAGGAGATTGGAAATTGTTGTTCGGTTCGACTTCGTTTGCCTTGATCGTTGATGCGAGCTGATCGTCGCTTGGTTCGCTATTGTCTTCCGGTGAATCGTCGTCATCTTTGGTGGCGACGGGATTTTTGAGTCGTTCAAGTTCCGATTTTTCAAAGCCTCGAATCTGCGCTCCAACGGTGAAACGATCGACGTTGCCGGCGAGCGTTGCGACTTGCAATTCTTGTTGGTCCGCACGCCAAATGGCATCCGATGGAATATCACGCGTCGTTCCAAGTTCCGCTACCGGTCGGCATTCGTTGCTTGACCAAAGCTTGATCGTTCGATCTTCGCCCGCCGTTGCAAAGTATTTGCCATCAGGCGACATTCGAAACCAGAGAACGGCTTTTTCGTGAGCAAACAGCGAGTAAAGCATCGGATTGATGGCTTCACGCTCTTTCGAAATCAATTTCCATACGCGAACCTGGCGATCGGCTCCAGCCGCGATGACTCTTTTTCCATCAGCCGTAAAGCGAACCGAGTATTGTTCAGCTTCACCTTGACTGAGCGTATCCAATCGAAGTCCGGTTGCGACTTGCCATACTTTCGAGGTCTCGTCGGCCGAGCAGCTTACGAGTAATTTCCCGGTCGGATCGAAATCGAGGTCATAGACGGCCCCATTATGTCCATCGAGGTGACGAATCGCTTCTCCCGATTTGGCGTTCCATAACGAAATCCGACGGTCGTAGCCAGCACTAGCGATCATGGTTGCATCTGGACTGAGAACAGCGGAGTACAGTGTGTCACGATGGCCTTCGATCTGTTTTTCAATCGACCTGGAGGCGACATCGATAATCGAGATTTGGCCACCAACTCCGGCTACGCCCGATGCGACCACGATTTTCTTATGATCGCTTGACCAACGAAGGCTCGTAATTTTTCCGATGACTTCGGTGATGCGTTGACTGACTTGGCTTGTTGCTTGGTCCTCGAAAGAGATTTCGTTGTATCGGCCGACGACCATCGTCCTTTCATCATCCAAAAGAAGCATGGCCGTGATCGGACCCGTCGAAGTTTGCTTGGATGCGACGCTATTGACTTTAAGTCTCTCTCGGAGCGGAATCGTCGAATGGTCGACGACGGCACCTTGTTCAATCCAAGCACGTACCGTCGCGATTTCAGCGGGCGAAAGTTGAGCTTCGTCCTCTGGGGGCATTTTCGGTTCGGCTTTGCCCTCGATCAATTGAATTAACAAACTTGCGTTAACATCATTGGCTTTGACGACGAGGTTTTTTTTACTTCCCTTCAGAAGTCGCTCGAAAGAATCACACGCGAACTCTCCCTCCGCTTCTTTGGCGTTGTGGCAGCCGACGCAATACTTGGTCAGAATCGGTTGTACATCTCGATGGAATTCAAGTTCGGCTGCGATCGCTAGAAAGGATGCTGGCCAAAGCACTGCCAACGCCAGAGTAAAACCAAGAAGGACGTTAGAAAAGGACCATGGGCGATTCATTTCGGAACCTCAAAAAGGTGGGCTGATACCCTCTATCCTAACGTAAAATGCTCATCTACAGAACCGACATCGAGCCGGTTATTGAGAAACCTGAATGACCAGCTGACTGGGCTAACGGCGAAGGGATAGGGCTCGTTCAAAGACCGAGACGTAATGCTCCGCGCTTTTTCCCCAGGACCAGTCTTGTTTCATTCCCGTTTCAACGAGGCGTCGCCAAATCTCGGGCTCTCGTTGGAAATGATCAATAGCCAGATCGAGACATCCCGCCAGGCTATCGACATCGTAGTGGTGGAACGCAAAGCCGGTGGCTGAATTGTCTGCGAGTGTCGCAGAAGAGACGTTCGTTACGGTATCTACTAGTCCACCGACGGCGTGTATGACGGGGACTGAACCGTATCGAAGTGAATAAAGTTGATTCAGGCCGCACGGTTCGTAGTGACTTGGCATTAGGAAAATATCCGAGCCCGCTTCGATGAGATGGGCGAGGCGATCGGAAAACTCGATTTTGGCACCAATTCGATGCGGGTGGCGGTGGGAGAGCTCGACTAAACCTTGTTGGAGTCTTGCTTCACCGCTGCCGAGAACGGCCCACTGCAGATGGCGATGCTCTGTCCAACGCTCCATCAACGGAATCACGAGGTCCCACCCTTTCTGACTCGCCAATCTTCCGACCAAGCCGATGATCGGCGTGTTCGGCTCGACCGGTAAATTCAACTCCCTTTGCAATGCGGCTTTGGCGGCGGCTTTTCCCGTTCGCCAGTTTTCGTGGCTGTACGTTTGCGGTAACGAAGTGTCGCAACGCGGATCCCAACGTTGGTAATCGACGCCATTCACGATCCCAACCAAGCGGTCGCCTAAATTCCGAAGAACGCCATCGAGCGCGCAACCGAACTCCGGTTGTTGGATTTCGCGCGCGTACGTTGGGCTAACCGTCGTAACCATATTGGCAAAGACGATCCCCGTCTTTAAAAAGCAAACGTTGTTATAGAACTCCATTTGTTCAGCATTGAAATACTGCCAATCCAAACCTGTCAGCGGCATATCGTGGACCCAATAGCGCCCTTGATAAGCCAAGTTATGAATCGTCATCACAGAGGCGGCCCGATCGTACCACGGATAATCACCAAACCGCGTTTGCATGTAAGCTGGAACAAGCCCCGCTTGCCAATCGTGGCAATGGACAATGTCAACGCCCAGAGAGAGTCGATCGATGGCCTGTACAACCGACCGACCAAAAAAAGCAAATCGTTCACAGTTGTCAGCGTAGTCACCGTGTTCGTCGCCATAAAGGTTGGGACGATCATAGTAGTGCGGCTGATCGACAAAATAAAAATCGACAGGGCCCTCACTGAGCGTCGTCTTCAAAATGCGCGCAGCCATCCGCTTTCCCGCGAGATCGATGACGAAGCCAATATTCGTATCATGAATCGCGTGACCGGATTGCAATGCACGCCCGTAGCCAGGCAAAAATACGCTGCATCGATGGCCCATCGCTGCAAGTTTACTAGGCAGCGCGCCGCATACATCTGCAAGCCCTCCCGTCTTAGCGAAAGGAAGTGCTTCGGCGCTGACCATCACGATGTCCATTGTGCTTCTCCGAACTGCGATTGTGTTTGTCAACAGCAATCATCGCAAAATTTTTGAAAACATTTTTTGTCGATTCTTTATGCGACTTGATCTTGGTGGTCGCAAGAGACGATAGTTATACTACGGCTAGAAATCCTGCTAGATGTGGGTTCGACAGAACTACACATTTCGAACGAAAATAGTTGGCTCGGATTCTCGAACTGATTTTGGACTGGAGTTATTTTACGATGCCAATGATTCGACCCAAAGTTGCCGAACATACCTATCACCTGCTTGGTAGGTCTGTGCATCCAGAGCTTTTTCAGATACATCAGCGACGTCGGGTCGAACGAAAAAATTATCAAGCATCAATAGACATCACTCTGGATGGTCACGTCGTAAATTTCAAGAGCGGGACTGTAAATCTTACCGAGGTCGTTTGTTCTGCTTCTCAGCTTCTTCCCCAGAGTCGCCGATTGCTAGCGGAGCTTGTTCGAGCGAAGAGTATTCAGGTCGTGGAAATGCGACATCACGTGAAATATCAAACCAAGTTTGAAACGGAGCAAGTCTCGCCAGCATTTTTCTGGACGATTCACGACCAACTGTCGAAAGCCTCCGAAACGAATGGTCTGTGCCAGGTCTTCAACTCAAGTGGACGTCTGCCGCTCGGTGCAATTAGCTATATCTCGATCGAAGAACGCCCTCAAAGTTTGTCCATACAAAGCTTGCACACCTTTCCCGACGACTATCAGCTGCTGAAATGCCACAGCGTTTTTTCGGTGAAAAGCACCTGTAATTAATTGGGCCCCTTTTTCATTGGGCGAATTCACATCATGTCGTCAAGCGTCGATTTGCGGCGAAGAATATGGTGGTAATGCTGCGCGAATCGATGGGCTTCGTCTCGAACGTACTGCAGAAGTCGCAAAGCGAACGAATGCCGACTTAGCCGAATCGGTTCCGATTCGCCGGGACGATAGATTTCTTCCTCGCGTTTGGCCAAAGAAATAATTGTCGGCGGCGTTATCCCCTCATCCCGAAAAGCGGCCAGAGCAGCATTGAGTTGTCCCTTGCCGCCATCGATCATCAGTAAATCGGGGAATGACTCTTGCTCATCTTGTAATTTTCGAAAACGTCGCATGATAACTTCGTGAATGCTACGAAAATCATCGATCCCTTCGACACCCTGAATTTTATACCGCCGATAACCTGGCTTGAAAGGCAAGCCATCGATGAACTGTACCAGCGAAGCAACCGTATCTTGACCACCCAGATGAGCAATGTCGACCCCCTCAATGACGCGAGGTTCGCGGTCCATTTCGAGGATTTTTTTAAGTCCACGAATTCCCTTCTTAGGATCAATATGAAAAACCTCGGGCTGTGCATGAGTATCAATTTCGCCTCGTTGATCTAAGTTCTCAAGAAGCTGGATTTCATCGCGCAGTCGAGCGGCTTTTTCGAATTCAAGCAACTTTGAAGCTTCAGCCATCTCGTCTTTCATTTGCGCTAGCAATCGAGTTGATCCGCCTTCCAGAAAGGTTTGCAAACGTCGAATATCGCGGCGATACTCCTCCTTGCTAATTCGAAGATTGCAAGGCGCCGTGCACTGATTGATCGATGCGAGCAGGCAAGGTCGAAACCACTGCCAACGCGGATCATTCGCTTCGATATCCAGTGCGCAGGTACGGAATTTGAAAACCCGTTGCATCACCTGCATGGCGCCTCGTAATTGTCCGGCACTGGTGAACGGTCCATACAATTTTGCCCCATGCGCCTTCGGAGTTCTAGTCACTTCGACTCGAGGGAAGTCTTCGTGTGTCGTGATCATCAGGTAGGGAAATGATTTGTCGTCTTTCAGATCTTTGTTATGGCGGGGTTGAATGTCCTTGATCAGGCGATTTTCGGTCAACAACGCGTCGACTTCGCTAGCACATTCCATGAAGTCGATATCGGCGATTTCGTGGATCCAGACAGCGGTTCTCGCTTCAACAGCCGCCGCTTGTAAAAAATAACTGGATGCTCGACTGCGGAGGTTCTTCGCCTTTCCAATATAAATGACGATTCCCGATGCATCTTTCATAAGATAGACGCCCGGCGATTGCGGAAACGACTTGACCTTTTCCGATGCTCGAAGAAAGCCGAGCGTATCGTCAGGGTTTTCTGGTACGGATTGATCCGACATGCAAATGGTTACCGGTTCGCAATACAAGCAAAATATAGGTTGGAGACACCCACGTGAGTCGATGAGGAATCATAGCCTGAAGTGCAATCTAGGAAAGCACGTCGAGCGCTACTTCCTCGTTCACGGACGTTCAAGATTTTCACGTTCGTAAGATGAATCCAAGAAAAGACAGACCACGCCAAATCGAACTTCCTCTTAAAGATATTCGGGCCACAAGGAATCGCTGATGGCGAGTCCACGACGTGTAAGTCGAACAAACCATCCTTCTTGGATGAGCCATTTTGCGGCGACATGTTTCTCGATTGTAGCAGCGATCTGCGAAAGACTTTCGGGTTCTCCATCGATCGAGAGCATCGACAAATCAACTCCCTTAAGCTGTCGCATCCCGAAGACAAACCGTTCGCGCGTCCATTGTGACCAATCGATCGTTTCAGTCTCTGAATGCGGCGTCTGATTTTTTTCGACCATCTGCAAATATTTGATCGTGCTTCGATGATTGACAGTTCGAATTCCATTTACGAAGCCAGCAGCACCCGGCCCGAATGCATACCAAGGTTGCATGCTCCAATAGGTTTGGTTATGACGACACGAAAAGGTGGGCCGAGCAAAATTGGAGACTTCATAGTGCTCAAAACCAGCTGAGGTAAGCGTGTCGATGGCATGGAAGTACATGGCAAGCTCATCGCCTTCGTCGACCGCCCGAAGTTCTCCTTTTTGGAGTTGGCTCCAAAAGGCAGCTCCTTTTTCATAGGTCAATCCATAAGTTGAAACGTGCTTGAGCCCTAGGGAGATCGCTTGATCGAGATCGTGTTGCCAAGTAGCCAGCGATTCACCTGGAACACCGAAGATCAGATCGAGCGATACATTGTCAAAGTGCGCCTGGCACTTTTCGATAGCCTCCTTCAAAGTTCGACCGGTATGATTCCGGCCAAGCTGATTGAGTTTCGAATCGTCGAAGGATTGACCGCCAATACTAATGCGATTGATCCCGGCATCTTTCAAAAGACGGCACTTAGCATCGGTCAAGTCATTCGGATTGGCTTCAATGGACCATTCGCCATTTTGGCTTAGACGCAAATGCTTCGTTAAAGAAACCAGCATGGCTTCGATCGCGACTTCATCGAGAAGCGTTGGTGTTCCTCCGCCAATAAAAATCGTGTCCACGGACTTGGGTGAGCCGAGCCAAGTGAGCTCAGTCTCCAAGCAACTGAGATAGCGTTGAATCCAGTCTGGCCGTTCGATGGCTACAGTAAAATTGCAGTAGGGGCAGCGATGATGGCAAAACGGAACATGCACATAAGCTGCTTTGGGCAGTAGCGTTTCTACGTTACTCATTGGGTGCTCAATTGAGCGACTCGAGCGCCTGTCGGATGCTTGCCAGACTTGTGTCGTCCGCTCCAACGAAAGCATGTCGCACGATCCCGTCGCGATCGATAATTACTGTCAGAGGAATGGCGCGAGCTTGGTACTCTTTCGCAACGCCACCCAATTCGTCAAGCACGATTTGTCCCTGGATACCGAGGCGTTCAATGGCTGTCCTGGCACGCACATCCGATTCTTCGATGTTGACTCCGACCCAAATACAATCCTCTTGCTTGAGTTCTTTCACTATCCCTTCTACAAGTGGCATGCCGTGCATACACGGACCGCACCAGCTAGCCCAAAAATCGAGAACAACGATTTTACCCTTTTGATCTCCGAGTCGCCATTTGTTCCCATCGAGTCCCTTCAGTTCAAAGTTAGGCGCTGGACTACCGACCAAAGGCGAATTGCCCAGTTGCATGCTCGACGAAGCGGCGGAAGCTGCTTCGTCAAAAACAATCGGTGATTTTGCAAGGTCAAGTCGCCACGGGTTGTCCGTGGATTGTTCAAGCATCTGTTCGATGTTCTTGCCAAACTCGAGTCCTTCAATGTCGGACAAGGGAATCGTCACGTCGCCAAGAAGTTGGCTTCGCCCATAGAGACGCTGATTCTCAAACTTAACCGGCTCAAGCGTGAATCGGCTTTTCGAACGTGTTCGTACATTGAGATGAAAGACATTCGGATCCAAAGCTTGTTTCGGCTCGACTTTGTCATCCCACTCACGATCATGCAGCCAGACGATCACCGAAATAATGCTGCGAGGAATCTTAACGGGTGTCAGCCCTTCTTCGAATTCGGCAAAGTCCTCCGTCAATCGCATCAATTTGCCGCGAAGGTAGTCGCCCTGAGTTGTAATGAGGAGATGTGTCGGCGGAAAATCCTTTTGCATCCGTGGAACGGTGAGCAATCGCTCCATCTTTTTTCGATCAATCTCCTTTCCTCGAGAGGGATTCTTTAGTTCTACCGATCGAATCACATGATGGGGTAAGAATTTGGTTTCGGTCAGCGACGACTGAATCACAACCCCGTTTTCATCAATCGTTTGAACGGAGGCATCCAGAACATCACCGCTCCGAAGCTGCAGGTCTTCCGGCGTGCGATACGGAGAGATCGCGGGATTGCTATTGCTCGGTGGCAATCCATTGGGAACTAACCCAAGCGGCCGATTGGGGATCGGCGATTTCCAAGCTGTCGCTTGTGGCTGAATACTCGTCCGATTGAAGAGAATCGAACCGCGTGCATGCTCGCGAATACCTACCGCGTGAGAAAAGACAGAGGTATCAAATTGTATTCGTGCACTTGGCTTTGAGTTTGGCAAGTCAACAATCGATCCAAAGAGCTCGACACCCGGCATCGTTAACCGAACTCCGGTTGTTGGTATCGTTTCCGTTGATGAAACCGGACGAAGACTAACGACGCTCTCAACACCAAGCTTGAGAAATTGGCTTCCATCCTGAATCGCGAAGCCAATTTTTCCGGCTTCTGACGGAGATAGGCGTCCTACAAACTGACTGCCATCATGGAGCAGTAGATACACGCGTTCAGCAATGTCGGCTTTGCCTTGTTTCGAATCGACTTGTTTCGCCACGTTTGGAACGATGTTCAATAGATTTCCGAGACGAGACACAGGAATGGACTCGATGCTTCCAGATGAATTGCTGATTTGAATCGACTGGCGATCGGCGGACATCGTAGTCAACATACCGCTCGCCTCAAGATACTCTGGCTCGGAACCAGGTTTCTCTTTCCTAGTAGAATACGGAAGCTTGCCATCCCATTCCGAAACAAGCAATGATTGAATCGTTGTTTGGCGAGAGTGGTTAATGAATCCTATTCCACACAGCCCCTCACTTTTATCAAATTGAGTATCAATACTTCCAAGGTAGGCCCCGGTCCGAGTGAAAACGCTCAATGATTTGGCGGTCGTGTCGACGTAGATCGTAAGATCCAATTCTGCATCGAGCTCATCAAACTCCCAAAGCTTCGTCACATCGGCGTGGGAACTCGTCTGCTGAACGGCGACCAGTTTTTTGTCCCAAACCTCTAGTCGCGGAATCTCTTTCGATATTACCACACGTGGTTTTTGATCAAAAAAAAGAAGCTCAAAACTGGGTTTTTCCTCCCAAGTCAAATGCAGATCGAATCGAACTTTGGGGAAGGAATCAAAAGATTCATGCCAAATCACCCCTTTGGCATGAGATTGCAACGCATGTCCTATCCGTTTCCAATCTTCATCGACATTCGATTGCGATCCTAGCACTTTGCCCTGAAAACCACTCAGTATCTTGGCCTTCGGAAGGCTCAGTCGCCGAATACGCGTCAGGCTGGATATGGGAAGGCTCGTCTTACCTATAGCATTCGATTCAATGGAAATCTGTCCGTCGCGAATATCGACGAGTTTCCCCATTACGGTGTGCCCCTCAATAAAATCAAAGGCGAAAGGGGTGGCGTCTGTGATTGAAACACTTCGTCCCGTATCGAGTCGTCGAAGGCGGTTGATCCTCACAAAGAGCTTATTATCAAAGTACTCATTGCTCCAAAGGATCTCGTCTTCGGCCGATCCAATAAGCTCCCCCGACATGACTTGATTAAAGCTCATCCGAAGGACCGAACCCGACGGGCTGACGTCTTCGCGTAAGTCGTCATTTTTCACGACGATCGTTCCAATAACGCCATTATCGGGGGGAACCTGCACTTCGCAGACCGCGAACGAAACGAGCATCGTTATCAGAAGACATGCAAGCAAATGATCCAGCATCGAGCGGAAAGAAAGTGGCGTAGGCTTCCAGCCTTCAGACACCAATTCACAGGCTGGAGGCCTAAGCCACATTGTGATTCCGAATGCATCCTTTTGCGCAATGGCAATGGCAATGGCAATGGCATGGCCGCTCTTCTTTCGACTCAGACAACGAAACGCTTCGCTAATAGAATAAATAAGCATGTGGAAGTAAAATCGAAAGGAATTCATTGAGATTACCTTTCGTAAATTGGAAGAAAGCGGAAGTTCAGAGCAAGTGCCAGAAGCGACATCGAAGTGTCATTGGCGCCACCGAGTTGCCCACGGAACTTTCCTTCTTCGTCTTGTTGGGAACGAAGTTGTTGAATCAAGCGGCGGTTCCATTGCTCCCAAGCTTGAATATCGCCTTGGAACAACGCTTGGGCTTGGTAGTAACGAGTATACTCGGCCCAGTTGCCTTGCGTTTCTTGTTGCTTATCGGAAACATACCGAAGTGCAGATTGATACTGTTTAAGATCTTTCCTTTTCGCAATGCTGAAGACAAGCGTGGCAATCGATGACCGGGCAAGCGACTCTCCAAAACCGCTTAAGCTTCCGGTGTAGCCAACCGTTCCACCGTCGCTGGTCATGCTCACAAAATAAGCGATGGCTTGATCGATCGAACTATCCGGAACTTCAACGCCGGCATTCCTCGCTGCGAGCAAACCAACCAGTACTGCCCCGCTTACTGAAGTGTCAGCATCGCGAGCGTCGGGCGAGTATCGCCACGCATGATTCGGGTTCTTTTCTTGCGACGTAATTGCACATCGTACCGCAAGCTCAAGGGCTTGGCCGATCGAACGTTTTTCGGTCGGCAAATCCTCGCTGGTCCAAAGAAAGCGATCATCATAAGCGCCATAGGCCTCCGCCAAAGATAACATCGCGAAGCCATGATGGTACATGCTCGGCCCCAAGTAGCCCGACGACGCATTTTGCGATTTGATGAGGGAGCGTAACGCTCTTTTGATGGACCCACTGTAGAGTCCGAAGTTCGGATCTTCGCCGCTTGCAAGAATCGCCAATAACGCGAGAGCCGTCGTGCCCGCGCCGGCTTCGCCACCTCCCCAGGATCCGTTATCGGCTTGTGTTTTAACCAGATAGCGAACCCCGGCTTCATACATTTCTCGAACGTCACGAGGTATCGGATCGCCGGTACTTGTATCCGCCGCCTGGCCTGATGTCGCACTGAGGTAAACAACGAAGCCTAGAATAAATGTGGTCCAATGTCTAGCGTATTGCATCAAGCCAGTCTTCCACATTTTGTGTTCGTCGGGCACGTTGTACTTGTTCAAACATGGGCAAGTTCTTGCGCCAGTGATCCTGGAGTTTTTTAAAAGCATCGACTTGAGGGCCGTCTAGGAATTCCGAAAGTATCTCGGGTTCAATTTTAGTTGCTGCTACGTAAGCCATGTACGACTCAAAATTGGAATCGATAACATTGGAGTTCATAAATCCGCCGACGTGAGACATTAAGTCTTCACGCTGTTTTGCCGAGAAAGGAATCGTCTTTTCAACGTTCTTCACAAAGTTCATCAGGTGGAATCTTCGGCGTTCCGACAATTGAGAATCGCGTTCTTCTGAAACGCGTGATCGCTGTTCCGGCGTAAGCGTCGATTTTAGCACGCCAACAAACAGCGATTGCGAAGTTGTCATACCTTTGTTCCATATTTGTTGGACAGGAGCGACTTTTTTCGCAACTTCGTTCATGTTGTCGCGATCAGGCTGCTTGTCTTTGAAGTCCTCGCGGAGAAGGTCCACCTCGCGGAAGAACCGAGCGATATCACCATTGGCGGCCAGTTCAATCTTTTCAAGCTGGATTTCATCGAGTTCGCACTTCGATTTGATCAATGCGATTCTCTGAGCGGCGGCGTTCTCTAATTGAATTTTCGCGTTCGCCGCTGTCTGCCCACTGAAAACCCACGATTCAATCCAGTCTCGCTGTGCGTTCGGCAACGCAGCTCGTAGCGGAACCATGTTGATCGCATTTTGTGCGACTTGGTCACGCAACCCTTTCAACACTTCATTGCGTTGGAGTGCTTCGGCACGTCTTTGTCCGAAGGCATCCTGGGCGACGGTAACACTTATATCCACGAAAGATATCGTGGTGAGAATAAGCACCAACTGTGAGCACAGTAAACCGAGTTCCGCAGTGCGAAAGCTGTTTCCTCGTTCACGCTTCGTTCGCGGAGCGAACGGCGACAATGGCGGAGCGAACGGCAACAATGGCAAAGCGAACGGCAACAATGGCAAAGCGAACGGCGACAATGGCAAAGCGAACGGCGACAATGGCAAAGCGAACGGCGACAATGGCGGAGCGAACGGCGACAATGGCAGAGCGCACGGCGACAAGGGCGGAACAAAAAGTGTTCTAGATTTACCGTTCAATTTTCACGTCTCCCGGTACGAAGATTTGTTCCGCAGTGCCAACCATATCGAGACGAGGTGTATTCTCGTAAATCTTAGCTTGTGCCTTACTAAGATGTTTTACGATAAGTTCATCAGGGCAGGCTGGCAAATAGTTGTTGTTCATGAAGTAATTGTCGAACTCGATGCTTCCGCTGTCCGTCCAGTCAGCCAGGCTTTCCCGTAGCGCTTTCTTTTGGTCTGGCGACAGTGCGAGTTTTTTGTCGAGCAGCATGATGAGGCCGCTGACCGTCAGTTCGTGCTGAAACTCTTCGCGACGTTTCTTCTCTGTCGCGAACTGCTTCTTTTGCTCCTCGTCGAGTATAGTGTCAATTTGCTTGGTGAGTTCACGTTCGAAACTCCGCATTCGAAGCGGGTCGATGGCTTCCGCACCGTTGATGATGATTTGACGGCGAAAAATCCCACCGGCCTTTTGATTTCGAACCGCGTTTCGAGCTTCGTCAAGCGTTTTGGCGTCAATCAAGTTTAGCTTTGCGTCTTGCTCGGCAGTTAATTTGACGGCACGTCGAAGAAACCCAAGCTCGACATGAATCCGCTTCTCGAGTTGTTGCTGAAGTGGTATTCCATTTGCGTTCGCTTTGACGATCACTTGGGCGGCTTGCATTTGCTGGCTGAACGCTTGTGATTGTGCTAGCCAGGGGTAGACCGTTAGAACGCATAGAACGCAAACGAAAAACGAAAACCAATTGATCCCCATGGAGATGCGAACGTCATTAAACACACGCAAGTGGCGGCGAATCGCATGTGTTGTTTTTAACGCTTTAAGCTGGCCCTTCTCGCCGCCCCAGCCAAACAAGGATTTAAAATCAAAGAATGCCTGGTAGCGATGGGCTAAGACCTCTCCCCTAAGCACACGTTGGTCTCTACAAATCTTCACCGTCCCTCGTGCGCATTGGTCCTTAGCCATCTTCACCCTCCCGCAAGGAAGGGGTGCAGCTAAGGACCAATGAATTTACTTGGTATGTGCAACCTCTCCCGCTTGCGGGAGAGGTCGGACGCGGTAGCGGCCGGGAGAGGGTCTTCTCCTGCGCCACGGAAAATGCGGCCCTCTCCCGGGCCGGAGAGCCCGACCTCTCCCACGAAGACGTGGGCGAGGTAACACGTAAGCTGCACGACCTCCTTGCGAGAGGGTGAAGGTTGGAAGGATGACAGGTGAGTAGAGACCAATGCATAGGCCTGGCCAAGGGGAAGAAAGTTTCGCGGATGAAATCGCAATAACGCATTCAAAATTGTCGTTTGGAAACCGGAGGTTGCACCGTGTTACGGTTGCTTGTTCTCGAGTCGATTGAAGTATTGATTCAGTCCTTCACGAAACTCTTCCGGGAAAGTCGAACCACTCGCACCCGTTGTCTGCTGAATCTCACGGGCTTCGGACTTCGATTTTAGATCCATCCCAGCTCCGATCAGTGCGAGCGCCGCATCCGTTGTGTCACCGTTACCGCCACCACCCGGGGCAGCTCCGCCACCACCGCCACTGGCTTTCGGATTGATTCGCTTGGATTCGAGCAAGAGCTCAATGATTTCTGTCTGAACAGCCATCGATGGTTTCCCTGTCTCAGGCGTCTTGAAAACTGCAATCGACTCAAGCATTAAATCGTCAGCTCGATCAAGACGCTGTATCTCATCAGGAAAGCGCTTTTCGCTTTCTGGAAGTTCTCGAATTTTTTCGTTGACGGCAACGATCCGATTATCAAGTTCTTCCTGGCGTTTCGATAGCTTATGGGCATCCTCACGATGTGCGTCGACCGCATCCGCCTTTTTAGCTTGTTCGACCACACGGGTTTCTTCCCGCAAATTGACTTGACCTTCGAGTATCTGCAAAACTTCGAGAACGACCGACGGGGGAAGTGCATCACTGTTTTTGCAACCTGGGCAATTCCCTTTGCAAGCCGGATCGACCAAATCCTCCGCCCAACGATCCAACGTATCCGCCCAATATTCCGCCTGCGCGATCGACATGCCCTCCTCCTTCGGTAGATCGTCACTTAAAAGGCGAAGAGAACCCACGACTTGGCTATCCTTCATTTCCGCAAGGACATTTTGAAATTTAGCAAGTCGACGACGTTCTTGAAAAGCTTCGAGGTCGTCGATGATATTTGAAACTTTTTCGCTCCCCTTCGATTCGATCGCTATCAGGTCATCCAGTGCATGCTTCTTGCCAGGTTGGATTGCCTTTTGTGGACTGCTCAGCAAACTCTGAAGTCGCTTGGTAACTTCTTGGGCCACGCGAAGTTGGTCACGTGAAGCGGCTTTCAAACGTTTGACAAGTGTGCTCCCTTCAAGCTCGCCCAGGATTTTACTCAGCTCGTCGGCGAGCTTATCGAATTCAGCGAGCAAGTCTTCTTGCTCGCGAACTGCGGCGTCAATCTTCGATTCTTCCGGCTTTTCTTCTTCCTCTTTCTTTTCCTCAGCAGCTTGAGATGGCCCCATGAGCGTTGTCTTCGGAAGAGTGAACTTGGAACCGCTTCCTTTCTTCTTCGTGCCCCCGGATTTCAATTCTTCCTTGGAAGCTGGCTGCATGGAGGATTCCATGTCCGTCAACTTTGGCATCGGCTTGGCGTTCGGATCTGGCGGTGGAGGCTGATCGTCCGATGGCTTTCCGGTTGCCGTGTTCCGGATTTGCCCGGCCGCTGGACCGGTTGGCTTCGATCCACCCGATTTTTTGGCTGACTCGCGTGCTTCTTGCTGCAACAGGTCCGTCACTTTGGGCATCCGATTGTTCGCGATCCCTTGAAGGAGTTTGAGCATTTCAGCAAGTCGTTCCAAATGCCCGACACCAAACTCTGGGTTGCGAGCCGCTTGCTTCAGCAGTTTTTCACCAGCTCCCGACAATCCCTTGAGCCGACGTTCATTGGCCGCCTCGGCTGATGCTTGCTCTTCCAATCGGCGACGATTCTCTGGCGAAGCCAATTCTTCTCGAGGGAGATCGCGCAGTTCGCGGTTGACTTCATAAAGCTGAAGCTCACGATCGCGTACATCAAGAGATTGGCGATGCCACTGGTTAATCTGTTCGGTAAGCCAAATCGCATGTTCGTCCGGAGTGAGTACAAGCAATCGATGAACCGCTGAATAACTCCGTTCTTGGTTCGGGCGATAATCGACAGCCCAGGCCTTCAATTCAATGGCTTGCGATTCGATTCCCCAGTCGATCGGGCGAAAGGTTCCTTGCGAAAGAAGGCTTGTTTGATCCGGAGCACCGTCGCCTAATCGACGCCAGTCAATCGACTTGCGGTCCCTGGCTACTTTGGCGTCGGACGATGGTTCATCACCGGACCACCATTCAAGCCCCGCTTCACGTACCCCAAAATCATCGTTCGAGATAATCTGAAAGTTGAGCTGTTCCGTGTTCAACACGATTGTATTGCGCGGAAGATTCTCTACCGAAACCATGGGAGGCGCATCGTCGAGTCCTTGAATCGAAAGGCGAGCCGGTTGTTTCGCGGTCAGGCCGTCGGCATCGGTCCAATTCATCCACAGTTGGCTTGAGCCTTCCGTGATCGTTATGGCAGAACTCGTAATGGTTTCGTGATTGGTGGTGACGGATGGGACCGCCATGGTACGGTAAGCGTTACCACTCTCGACGTCTTCAGGCACGCTCCCGTTCAACGTTAAATCGCCCGTTGGCGGGAGAGGTAATGGACTCGGCGGAACCGAGATTTCTGCGGCGATGAGGGGGCGATTGGCCGTCGCTTTCAAAACAACATTGGCTCCGGCAACGATGCTCAAATTTCCACCTCGAACGTCGCGGTGCTGGGCTTTCGGAAGTTGAAGATAGGCCGGGAGCTGGATTTCTGCTTGCAAACTTGACAATTCCGGACGCAACTTGGGTTCGACCGTCATCGAATGCGTAAAGTCCCCAACGCGAAGATCAAGATGGGCTTCGCGATTGAGGGCGGCAAATTGAAATGGATAGCCTTGTTCTGCTCGCTCGATCTTTTGTTCGGGTTGGTTTGAAAGCGAAGCTTTTGCGAGGGGCGGTGACCATACCGTTTGGGTGGCCAACGTAGGCTCAAGCTTGAACGGCTCACCATGAGCTACCACCAGTCGCGTTGGCAAAGGTTCGACTTGAGCGAACGTGTAGCGATCAATTTTGCTCCACGGGAATGCCAGTCTCGCCAAGGCATTCCAAGCGGCACTTGGAAGTACGAGAAGTATCAGCACCGCGACGATTCCAATCCCGGCTGCAACTCGCAACCATTGGGCGTGCTGGCTTTCGGGGGCTGATTCCAGCAAGTTACGTTTAGCCGTTTGCGCAGCCACTTGCTGAATGGCTGCCGCACAGAGAACGGGCGAGCGATTCTGCTCATTGACGCTTTCGGATAGCTCGATAACACCAAGTAGTTCGTCACCCAAGGTCGGCGATCGTCGACGAATGAGACTTGCGAGTTGATCCAAGCGCCGGTACTGCCAAACCCAACGATGAAAGGCCCAAGGTAGCATCGACCAGGCCGCGGCGACGACCAAGGCGACGACGATACGGATCACGGTCGACGTGTTGATCCATCGATCTAGAATAAAGACCGTAAGGAAACCAATCCCTAGTCCGGTCGCTGCTAGTCCGAAGACTTCGAGCATCTTGGATCGCCAAACGTAACGTCGGAAATCGCCAAGCTGCAGCCGAAGGGAATCGGGAAGCGGTGTTTCAACTCGCTCGGAATCGGATGACGTCCGTATCGTGCTCATCGACAATCTCGCGGATAAAAATAAGGTTACACCTGACCTGCCATTTTTCGGCCAATCCAAAAAGCGGCCATCGCTCCTATCAAGGTAACCGCTACGCCAGCGTGACTCCATAGCTGCCAGCGACGAACTTGAAGGGGCGGAGGGTTGAGATTGGATAGGCTAGCGATCGCTTGTTCCACATTTTCGGGCCTGGAGACGACTCCACGCGTGACTTTTGCGAGCTCGTCCAAGACTTCGGGACGAGCAGGTTTTCCCAAACGCTCCATCGATTGCCCCTGAACGAGCAATTTTGTTTCCAATTGCGAGTCGTTGGCTGACGAACGGAGTGTAATTTGGTAAAGCCCGGATTCTTGCGGGATAAACTTGTTACTAAAGGCTCCCCATTCTTCGCCCTGGCGTTCCAGCCGAACGGTTTGGGGGACGCCTGAAGGCGAGACGATTCGGGCGGTAACGTCCCCCTTTTGCATCGGTTCGCCATTCTTTTCAGTAACGTTGGCATTCAAGAATACGGTTTGACGCACATTGGGTTGCTCCGGTGAATAGTAAAGCCGCATGAACTCACCTTTTGCCATGTTGCGTTGATAGGCCATCCATCGCACCACCTGACCCCAAAAACGATAGTGGTATAGATCTTCAACCCCTTTTCGCCAACGCCAAGCCCCGTCCGTTCCCATAAAGAGGACTTTGCCAACACCATAGGTCTGTGTTACCAACAATGGGACGCGACCTTGAGCCGAAGTCGACTCCTGATGTACCGCAAGTGTATCTGTGCCCGCTTTGGCACGGATCACAGGAGCATGCCATTGAAAACCGGGAAGATTTTCCCATACGGCCAAATTGTCTTCCACTGAATCGGCTAGTCTTGTCAAAAGGCTCCGTCGACCAAGTTCGGTCAGTTCAAAATGAGCTGGCGTTCGCGACCCCCAACCCTCCGGTTGCTTGTCATCGAAAACGATTGGCAGCAGGTCGCCGAGCGGGCTTTGAACCAAGCTCAACTGATGTCCTTTCCAACCGGGCATGAAGACGAGTCCGCTGGCTTGTCGCTGAACCAGGCCTTTCAACAATCGGCACTGCTCCTCGGTAAGCTGTCCCTCCTCGATGCCTACGTCCCCGAGGAATACAACGTCGTACTTCGAAAGCTCTTCTAAGGTTGCAGGAAATTCAGCAATGTAGTCGCGATTGCCACCGCCCACTTTGCTAAGCCCCGATTGAAACAGAAGGCACGATACGTCGACTCCCGGATCACGCGAAAGCGCGTTTCGAAGATAACGATACTCCCACCGCGGATACGATTCGATGACGAGAACCTTCAACCGCTCTTCGCGAATGGCGATCGCTGAGCTCTTCGTGTTGTTGTCGTGGAGCAATTCCTCGGGATGTATTGGCAGCGTGGCGGTAAGTTGGAAGTCCCCGACTTGATTCGGCTTCCAAGCCATCGTGGTTGTCGTGCGTCCCATCGCTTGAAGCGTGATCTCTTTCTCTTGAACCGTTCCGTCCGAGATTTCAAGCTTAAGCTTCGCATTCGTGGCTCGAGGTAGAGAACTCTCGATCGTGATGGGAATGTTGACGGTCTTGCCAGCGATTCCAAAGCTTGGCAGATCAAAACTCAGCAATTCAAGATCGGGTAGCTGCGTTTTGCTACCGACTGGGACAGCGATGATGGGGATGCCTTTCAGTCGCATTCGCTCAGCCACCGCCACAGGTGAGCCACCGCTATTCCAGTCACCATCACTGGCAAGAACGACCGCTTGGAGGTTCGAAAAATCTTTCAACGCAGTGTCGAGTGGTGCTGCCAGGTCGCTATGCCCAGTTGGATCGTCGCTTGAAAATGGGAGGGAAACGATTTGGTACTGATTGTTCGGCCCCTGGGAAGATGGAAGTTTGGCCAGCGATTCAATGGCATCGTGGCGTGAAACGTAGCCTGTTGCGGAAGTCGACGGGGAGCTGGTGGACGCCGCTTCGTCACGCGTTCTCATGCTATACGACTGGTCAAGCAAGACGACGACCGATGGCTTTTCATCGGGATGGAACTCCTGCTTCCACTCGGGTTGGTTGAGCAAGAGTACCGCCGCAACGACTAAACAGACTCTGGCAAGTTCCAGAAAAACGGTGGTTGGCTGAAAATTGCTGCGACGAATGGCTTGCCAAGCCAAGAAAGTGACAATCACCAACGCGATGATCGAGAAGATCAGCGAAAGCCAAGTCGGCTGAAACGTAAAGCTGTGGGAACTCGTCACGCGCAGTTTTGTCGGTAAGGAACAAACTAGACTAAGGAAGGATTTCCATCATAACATAGTCCAATGAATCGGTGCTAGAAATTGTGGTTGTCCTCGACAAACGTGAATGTGGCTGTCGTCAAACCGCAACGAATTGATTTCGGTTAAACTAAGGCTCCAACGACGATTGCTTTATAGGCAGAAAATATGACGGAAGCCGCGGCAAACTCAGTACTACTCGATCCCAAGTTGATGGCCAAGCTCGAAAGAATGGAGCTGATCAGCCGCAAAATTTTCCGTGGGCGGATGAAGGGAGAGCGCCGGAGCCGCCGAAAAGGGCAAAGTGTCGAGTTTGCTGATTTTCGAAACTATTCTGCCGGCGATGACCTTCGTTTCATTGACTGGAATTTGTTTGCGAGGCTCGATCGACTCTACTTGAAGCTCTTTCTCGAAGAAGAAGACCTCCATCTTTACATTTTGATCGACGATTCCCAATCGATGGACTTTGGGACCCCTTCCAAATTGCATTTTGCGAAGCAGCTTGGCGCCGCCCTCGGCTACATTGGGCTCTGCCGCGGCGACCGCGTTAGTATTTCGACATTCAATCAAGGTCGCGCAAACGTCTATCGTGGCCGCGTTAACGCCATCCGCATGTTGAGCGGTGTGAGTGGTTATGAACCCGTCAAGCCAAGTCGTGATTTCAAATCAGCGGTGAAAGAATTCTGTTTGCGGAATGCGCATAAAGGAATTGTGGTACTCATTTCCGATCTGATGGACAAGGATGGCTATGAAAGTGCACTTCGCATGTTGGTCGCGCGCGACCTCGACATTTTCTTGATCCATCTTTTGTCCCCGGAAGAGCTGGAGCCCGATATCAAGGGGGATTTGAAATTGGTCGATTGCGAAGATGCCGATCAGCGTGAGATTAGTGTCTCGGCAAGTTTACTCAAACGCTATCAACAAACCCTGAACAGTTTTGTCGAAGGAACCAAGTCGTTTTGTCGTAAGCGTTCGATTACTTACGTCCCCGCTCGAAGTGATCAGCCGGTCGATAGCCTTTTCGAGGCATACCTTCAAGCGCGAGGGCTTGTTCGATGAATTGGTCTAGCGCTTTGAACGGAACGCAGTGGGCCATTTTATTGGCTGTGCCGCCGATTGTCTTCCTCCTCTATTTTCTTAAGCTGCGCCGTGTTCCGCTTGAGGTGCCGAGCACATTCCTTTGGCGTCGCGCGACCGAAGATATGCACGTAAACAGCCTATGGCAAAAGCTGCGGCGGAATCTTTTGCTGTTGCTGCAATTGTTGTTTTTGGCAGCCTTGATCGGTGCGTGCTTACGCCCGAGTCTTTATGGTGATCAAGAGACTGGCCGGCGTTGGATCTTGATGTTGGATCATTCAGCAAGTATGCAAGCAACCGATCTGAAGCCCAATCGACTTGAAGTTGCGAAAGCGAAAGCCAAAGAACAGCTTTCGAAAATGAATCATGGGGATGTTGCAATGGTCATGGCGTTTTCCGATCGGGCGGACGTCCGACAAGGATTCACCGCAGATCGGAATCGCTTGCTGGCCGCCATCGAATCCATTCAGCCGACACAGCGGACAACCGACATTCGCGAAGCGATGCGGGCCGCATCGGGGTTGGCGAACCCAGGACGTTCAAGCTTCGATGGCAAGAACGATATTCAAGTTGCGGAAGCATTGCCTGCGACTGTCTTCACCTACTCGGATGGCGATTTTCCTAGCTTTACGGAATTCGATCGCGGCAACCTCGCGATTGAGTACGTGCCGATTGGTGCTCCGAGTATCGACAACGTCGGGGTTGAGGCTTTCTCCGTCGATCGAAACGAAGAGAAGTCCGATCAAGTCGAAGCCTACGCTCGGCTCGTGAATCAT
>JANOAI010000587.1:0-19637 GCA_031411055.1 Pirellulaceae bacterium | reverse complement strand
GGCTGGCCCGGCGGGCTATGCATCGTTCGCCTTCAATGTGCTCCCCTTCAACGCGTTATCATCCATTCAACGTAAGCTTGGCCGCGAGGGGTACGTGTCGACTCAACAAACGACGCCAGCCAATCAACTATGCGTTTGCTTGATTCCTCCGAGAATGGTGAACGAGTCTACCCGAATCATTCGCAGAAGTTACGGAGCGACGAGCGACGCTGGCGCCGGTCAACCACTTGCGGGTGGCGCGGGCAGCGGAGCCGGTTCAGGCTCAGGTTCCTTTAGCGGATTTAGCGGCGGCGGAGGTTTTGGTGGTGGTGGCGGAGGTAGTTTTGGCGGCGGCGGTGGCGGAGGCATAGGAGCTGGCGGTGGATTTGGTTCTCTAATAGGTCTGGGAGCACTCGGCGCTGTTGCCGCAATCGTCGCCGATGATTCGGATGGTTCCAACAACAATAATATCAGGGTGTCACCGATTACTTCTCGGTAGCGCTAAAAATACGCTTCAAGTTACTTGCTTGTAGCGTGCCACACCGGATTAAACGGATGCGACGGATCCACGACTTCGTGAACGGCTCTCACTAGCATCACCAGTGACGGTCCATCGTTCGGATACTTTTGAGCTAAAACGCCAAACGCGCTGGCCGCTTTGCGGGCTTGGGTCCCCGTCTCAAAGAGATTCAGGGCACTTTGGTAAGCTTCCACGAGCTCTCGATGATAGCCGTCGTTCTCCGGCATGAGCTCAAAAAGGCTAATGCTTCCTTCTAAGCCTACAACTTGAGCTTGGCAAATCCGGCGTCGCAGCACGTCAGGTGGGAGCTGGCTTTCTGTTTTTTCTTCGATCAAACAACCGACTTTCCATTGTTTAGTTAGCCCCTGAATGCGGCTGCCAAGATTCACCGTTCGTCCCAAAGGACCATACTTGAATTTTTGCTTCGACCCGGTGTTTCCAACGCGGGCGGGTCCGGTACAAACCCCAATTCCAAAATCGACCCCATTGGGAATGGATTCTCGATAGCGATCGCTGAGCTTTGCGCGCAATCGCATCATGCATTGAGCCGTCTTAACGGCTCGCAATGCATAGTCGTCGGTTTTTTCCGGTGCGCCCCACATTGCAAACAATTCATCGCCAACGTAATCGACCAATACGCCATCGCTTTGCAGTACTTCTTCCGAAAGTTCGCTCAAGGTGTCGCTCACCCATTCCATCGCCTTCGCCGATCCAATGCGATCTGTCTCGCGACTGAATCCTCGAATGTCACAAAAGAGAACGCTTACATCGGCATCTTCTCCGGCTAACAACGCCGGATTGCGACGAATGGCTTCCGTAACTTTTGTCGAGAAAAACTGTTGATACCTGGCAACCAGTTTCTCGCGATTCGCCTTCGCAATACTTGATGCAATAGCCGTTGCTAAAATCGCAATCAGCTTTTGCTCGGCGACATTGACTTCTTGAGCATAAAGCGTTTTCCCGATGCGCCGGTCGGCGTACAGGACTCCCAGAATATCTTCGCCACCTCCAAAGATGTCTAGGATCGGGCAAGCTACTGCTGCATTTAAGGATCGTAAGCTTTCGCCCATGTTGCCGTCGGCTCCACTCGAAGTATCTGGATAGACCGTAAGTTGGCGGCTGGTTCGAGCTCGATTTAACATCGACGACGATGGGTCCTGAAGTGAACTAGCGTTGACCCCTTCATTAATGAACGTTCGCTTTGGATCCCGGTCCCAAAACCTCCCGTCCCATAAGATGACTTCAGCTCGATCGACGTTGATAATCCTGGCGACTGCCTCAGCGATCCCATAGTAAAACTCGTCGGTTGAAGCAGGGCGTTGCATGGCGGCCAAGGCATATTCCAGCCAAGATAAAACGCCCGTAGCTTGACTCGCTTCTGCATTTTCTGGATCAAAGGCCATGTCCGTAAGGAATCGACCGGATCCACTCCCTAGTTTTAAGTCGGTCGATCCAGAATCGCCCAAGTTGCGACTACCAAGCATCAAACTGACCGACATCAAAGATCGCGACCAGTCATCGTCATCGTCCGAATTAGCCGGTTGTACCTTGGGTCGAACGACTTCCGATTGACGAAGCTTCAACGAATAGCCTTCGGGAAGCGTAATCGTGACTGGAAGCGTGACCAACAACTCGCTTTTTGCCGCCAACGTTGGATATCCGACAATGCGAATGGTGGCGATCTCATGCAGATTGATCAGCTTAATTTGGTTGCGCGAAACGAATTCAACACGCAATAGTTGCCGCGGAAAGCTGCGAAGGTCGATCGCCGCAACGATCAATCGCAATATTCCTTTAACCGATCGATGGATGCTTGGCTCAGGTGGTTCATCGGTTTGTCTGCGACCAACCTCAAAATCTTCAGAGATCGATTCTGAAAAGAACGGTCTGTCTTTTTTTAACAGAGTCAATACGAACTCAAGCTTGGATGATACGTCGGTCATTGATATTCCAGGTCGATAGTTTTCTTGCCGGGTGTCAAACCATGGGGGCAAGTGAATATACTACACTCTTGTGAGTCTGCCCGCCTGAGCTAAGGATTCACATTTCGCAGTTGTCCGAAACTACGTCTTACCAGAAATCATCGGAATACAGAAACACACCCCCGCCTATTTGATTGCTGACCCTCGCCAACTGTGCTTCCGATCGCTTGCCGTTCGGAACTCCCAATTATGCTGCCCCCGAGCAGCGCAATGGTAACAGCACGGATCATCGTGCGGACATTTACTCGCTCGGCGTCGTTCTTTATGAAATGCTCACTGGCGAACCTCCTGAGCAGAACATTGTCCCCCCTCGAAGCGAGTACACGTCGACATCGAACGGGCTGGAGCGATCGTACTCCCGTTAGCCAGCCTTGTGCTTTGGCGTGCTTCGAGACCTAAGTCCGGCACTATGATCAGGCTGGGCATTTCATCGAGATAGGACCCGATCGCATATCATCCTTTCACCATGATCTCGAGGCCGGCGCGGCATGCGTGCACGGTAGAATGATTGTGATTTTTATGACTGTTGTAACGATTAGGAACTTCGTTCAGGCTGAGGTTTGGTAAGAGGAACCGCCCACAATGTCGTTCCAATGACCTATTCTCGTAGGTGGAATAGCTTGTATTCAGGAAAAGCCCATATGAATGTTCCGATGATTTCTGGCTATCAAGTACCTTAGCCGAAGTTTTTGAACTGGCATGACAACTATTGAATTCGCACGGCGCAATTCAAATCGCTAGACGCAAGAGACCATGAAATCAGTAGAAAAAAAATCGAATCGTCTTGATGAGATCGATAAACTCAAAGGGTTCGCAATCTTCTTGGTTGTCCTGGGCCATATTGTTGCACGCGAGAATCCCGCCAACAACGACTGGTACGCTGAACTGAAGTCAACGATTTATCTCTTTCACATGCCGTTGTTCATGTTTCTATCGGGTTTGATCCTCGCATACGCGAGAAAACCTATCGACTCGTTCGGTGATTATCTTCGACACGTGAAAAGCAAATTTTATCGGTTGATGCCGGCCTATTTGCTTTTTTCGCTCGTCGTTTTCGTTGGTAAAATGGCGATGGGTTCGGTCATGCACGTCGATAATTCGGTCGGTTCGCTATTGGACTATTTTGATGTCCTTACCAATCCACTCGGCTCTTATTGCGCTTACCTGTGGTACATCTACGTGCTTTTCATTTTCTATGCCATCGCGCCGTTGGTTTACTATTTAACACGCTATCAAATTCATCTTTGCCTCCCCGTATGTTTGATGTTGCATTTTGTTGAACTGCCGGGACTATGCGCGCTCTCAAGTCTCGGCGAATATGCCTTCGTTTTCTTTTTGGGGTGCGTAGCTGGTGATCACTACAACTCGTACTCGAAATGGATTTCCCGTTACGGTGCAGCTTTCGTGACTCCATTCTTAGTTGTTTTATATTTCGCGACTGCCTGGGGGGTTCCAAAATTCGCGATGGGCTTGCTGGCTATTCCCGCCTGTCAAGCACTCGTCAGCATGAAGCTGGCCGATAGTTGGGGGTTTCTTAAAACCCTGAGCACTTTCACTTTCCCGATCTATTTGATGAACACGCTGTTTATTGGTCTTACCAAAGGCGTGTTATTTAAGTTCACCACTTGGGACGGCTACAATTTTCTTTGGTTTGCGCCCCTGTTGCTTCTAGCCGGTGTGCTCGGCCCGATCATCGCTCAAGAACTTGTTATCCGAAGATCGAATTTGCTGAAGCAATTTATCGCGTAGACGGCCAATTCGCCTCTAAACCTTCGGCTTCGGAGACATAAACGAAGCGAAAAAGAATTGGCAACAGTGACAACAAGGATCGCGGCAAGCCACGAACAAACTGAGCGGCGGACTATGTGGCATAGTCATCCAGGCAGCGCTTATGATTTTGCGAGCAGGAAGCATTTTTCACTTCGCATTTCTGAGAGTGGTTTCTCAAGCATGCTAGTCAGCCTTCCCTTCCTGCGAACGAACAACGGCATGAAATGCATCGTTTACCTTGCCGACGCGAGATCATCGGTAGTCCGTTATCAACGAACCAATTGTGAAGTTCTCATCAAGTTACTCCGATTCGGATTGAATTCATTTCCGGACCGCATACGATCCTGAGCGTAGAAGATCGCACCTGTATCTAATATCTATCTGGGTTTCAATCGTAAAGGCAGTACAATCTTGAAAATGCTTGAAACATCGTTGGAGTTGGAGCACGTGACTCCGATTCTAAATGTTCGAAATGTTCCTGAAAGCTTGGCCTGGTTCGAGCTTCTCGGTTGGCATCGATCGTTCACTTGGAACGAAGAGGGATTGATTGCGAACATGGCCGATCGCGATGAATTTGGCGAAGCCGACTACGGAGGAGTGATTTCCGGGGCCGTAACAATCTTCTTATGTCTCGATGACCAAGGTGCTCGAGACCTTTCGAACGAAATGGATGATTTCGATCAATGTGCTGGGGTCTGGATGACGTGGTGGCTTCGAACGCAACTTGAAGTGGTCGAACTCTATGCGAGAGTCCGTCAACTCGATTATCGTGTCGTCATGCCTTTGAGGATTCAGCCTTGGAATGCCGTCGAGTTCCGTGTGCGCCATCCGGATGGCCATACCTTCCGCGTATCAGCCCAACTTGACTAGAACGTTTCCAATCGAATCCGCTTCGGACCACGAGTTCAAAGTCTCTGGCTTTTTTGAGTCCCTTCGTTCGATTGCTGCCGTTATACCGTTGCGAACTTTCCTCTGCTTCGTGTGACTTTAGCAGGCAGACAGCAACCGAAGAACGGAATTCTTGATGAACGATTGTGAAGTTTGAGATAAGTCATACGTGCACGGATTATCGCATCGCATCGATTGAGTGCGATTCCCGCTTCAGTTTTTGAGCCCTCAGTTTTGACTAGCGAATCGAGAAATATCAATGTCGTTGCTCCGCATTTTTGGTTTAACTCTTTTCACCATTGTGACTTCAGCCAGTGGTGGTTTTCACGATTCCGATTCTCTCATGTTGATTGCTGACAGATCGCGATTTTAATTTTGACTACGACTTCCATACCGCGCAAGGGAACGATGGCTTCAAAGCAATGCTCGCCGGCGGCGTATGGACTTGGCTTAAACCGGAACCACTAATCGATTCGAACTGGTCTGATGATCGACGAGTTACCGATCGGCGAGTCGATCGCTACCCTGATTCCATTCTCGATTTTGCATTTGTAGCCAACGAGGCCAAGAACTGGCAAGGCGTTTCGAAAGTCATTGTCCGCGAGGGCGACTTCCCCGACTCGGACCAGACCAGCGACCATCGCCCGATCTTGGTCCATTTAACGCCGTGAATCAGATTGATCCAACTCAGGGTCATATCGCATTGCCATCATTGTTACGTTGAGCATCGTTGACGTCGCCAAATCTTCACTTTATCGTATTTTTCACCTTCGCAATGATTGAATCGTGAAGGTTTCTAAACGAATCGCACGTCGGCATGACCAGAAACGTGTATTTGCGACAGCCCTGGCACTGAAGTCTTCAACGGATCTTCACAAAACACCGAAAGTCTACTTCCCAAAATTCCGGAACGAAAAAGAGGAGTGCTGTCTTCAAAAGGATTGCAAGCTTCATTGAGAACTCGACAGTCCTTCATCAAAACCTCAATCGTCCATGGATACTTTCTCTGTATTGTTGGTTTCCCTTTCCTTCACGATGGAGATAGAAGATGCGTTTGAAAACTTTTCTCGGTACTCTGGTTCTTTCAGCGACGGTCGCGAGTCAGGCGTTCTGCCAACTCAGCTATCAAGGTACGAATTTCGAGTCGCTTGCGATTGCCGAAACCGATGCTGGTCCAGAATACTCGTATGTTATTAACCGAGGCGACGAAGTAGGTCCCGATGGAACGTACACCTATTCTGAGTCCGGAGCGGCGCCCGGTTATTATTCCAGTGCGTCGGTGACGGTTGAACATGCTTCGGAGCTTACGCCGTCAGGATTTCATCTAACCGGCAAGGCTCGTGGATACGTTTCAGACGATTATGGTTACGCGGCTTGCTCCGCAAATTCCGAATCGCTTGTTTCCTTCACGTTCACGCTCAATCGAGCGCGACGAATCTCGATCGCAGGATTGTTCGCGCTGACGGGTTCTTCTGCTCCGGAAGCTTACTCGAACTATTTTGAACTGCGACGATCGAATGGAACGTTGGTGAAATCAGGCTCCGGCGTTGGACCATTCTCTTACAATGGACGACTGACTGCGGGAACGTACTCAGTCTATGTCAGTTCGCAGGTACTTCGTGCCATCGACTTCAGCGGTGGCGATGTCTATGAGGACAGCACCGCATCGTTCGACGTTCAATTGACGACTCGCTAAGCGTTCTCTCGATCAATGCTCAAGGATTTTTTTAGCCCCTCGTTTACATGGAGTTCAGTAATGAAATCGATATCGTCGAAAACTGATCTTGGAGACGAAAGATTGGTCGACACTTCTTTGATAGTGTCTTGAAACTTTAATCAATTCACGGCCAGGCGGGGCTTGACCCTACTTGGCCGTGACGCTTTCGAAGTCTATCGCCGACTCGAGAAGCGAGATTGCAAGGTCATACTTAAAAGATAAACGACAAACGACACCGCGAAACTGACGAACCACGAATAGTGGTAAATCGTGTTCCAAAAAGTGAGTGGCCAAGCAACTCGATTCAACTCCTCCACGAAGCCCGGAACACAAGGCAGGATTCCCGAAAGCAACGCGACAACAGCCCACGGATTGAAGCCTCGCCAGTACCAATAAGGACCGCTGTTTCGGTAAAGATCGTCAAGACTTAGGGAAGTTCCACGAATGCAATAGTAATCGGCAATTAGGATGCCCCCGACCGCCCCCAATAAGGAAGCGTACGCGATCAGCCAAATAAAGAAGTAGCCCTGCGGATCTGAGACGAGATTCCAAGGCTGTATGAGCAAGCCGAGTACTCCAGTGATCCATCCTCCCGTTCTGAACGAAATCTTTTTCGGCAACAGATGGACAAAATCATTGGCTGGGCTGACTAAGTTGGCTGCGATATTGGTAGCAAGCGTGGCAACGCAGAGTGTGATCAGCGACACGATCAGGACGAGTGGATTGCTGAATTTGCTGAGAACGACAACAGGATCCCAAATCGCTTTTCCATAGATGACTATCGTCGCGCTGGTCACCACAATTCCGATGAATGAAAAAAGCGTCATTCCAAGCGGCAAGCCAATGCTTTGCCCCAGCATCTGGTCGCGCTGAGACCGAGCGAATCGGGTGAAATCAGGAATATTGAGCGAAAGGGTGGCCCAAAAACCTATATTCGCAGTCAGGGCTGGGAAGAACAACGCCCAGAAACGCTCGGATGTCATTTGATTTTTCGCATTGATCGACGGGTTTAAAAGCGGTCCAAGACCATTTGCGGAATAGATCGCCCAGCCAATCAAGAATAAACCCAGAACGACGAGCAACGGCGCTTTGATTTTTAACAAAACACGAATGGAATCGATACCAATCGTGATAATTGCCATGTTGAGCAGCCAGAAAACCAACAGACAAACAAGTTGCGGGACGCTGATGCCGAGCCATGCAATAGGTGGCTGCTGTTCAAGCGACGGAACGAATACGGTAAAGATTTTGTAGATCGCCCATCCACCGATCCAAGACTGGATACCGAACCACCCACAACCGACCAAGGCCCGCAGAAGAGAAGGGATATTGGCGCCGAGGACGCCGAAAGACGCGCGGCAATAGACAGGAAACGGAATTCCATACTTTGCTCCAGCATGCGCGTTCAGTAGCAGCGGCACCAAAACGATTAAATTCGCAAGCAAGATGGTACCAAGAGCCTGGCTCCAACTCATTCCCTGTTGAATTAAACCACTTGCGAGCTGGTATGTTGGAATGCAAGCGGCCAGCGATATCCATAGCGCTATGAAGTCAAGGAAACGCCACGTTCGCTGTTCTATTCTGGTGGGCGCGAGCGCCCAGTTTTCCAAATCGGATGGATGAGATGGTTGCTCCATGTTATACGGCTTTCAATGGCGTTGAACTGACAACGCGAAGAAGGGGAGCAAGGATCCATGAGCTAAGTGGAACGTGTCAAGAGTCACTTGGCTAGAGTAGTTCCGTTGACCTGTCTAGTATCGCGAATTTGTACAGTCGAAATCTGAAGGTACGATGAAGTTTACGAGAAGTTTCTTTCAATCCTCGCGGCTAGAAATGATTTCGCGGTGTCTCTTTGGCCGAACAATCATCGAAAACCTGGCGATTCACAACCAGGAGCTCAGCAAACGTTCTCGGTAGCTCAATCAATCGCACGATCGAGGCCACGGGTAGGGTTAAGCTACCTTATCAATCGCATGGTCGGTCAACCGATCTACGGACATGTCTCGCTGGAGAAAGGTGAACGATCACCACTCTCAGAACTTGCGTCCAATTTGCTTTAGTCCAGATTATATCGACTCGGTTCTCTCATTACCTTCGTCGCGTTTCTGCCTTGCCTCTCTATCACGACTGACGAGAACGCAAGTGCAGGGTCGCGATGCCTCATTTGTGTCTTGGGAAGGTTTGCAGGGCAGAATGGCACCAGTTCCACCTCATGCACCCGGCAAGCATACTGGGGTGCTCTATCCGAAGGACCTCGGTCGGGCAAAATCCAATAGCGATTCGATTGACCTTGGTATTCGATGGCCGAAAAACCTCCCAGTCGATTGTGCGGCGTTCCTTCTTCGAGAATCTCATCCAGATTCGATAAATCCGTAGCGTTTGCGGAGACAGTTCCAGAAGCGACCAACTGCACTTTTGCGGATAAAGGATGGTGGTCAAATTGGATCGACGTGATTTCCGCAAACGATGGTATTGCGTACCATGCCGTCAAACTCAAGAGAATGCAAACTCGAATCGAAAAGATATCCATGGTTGCGTCAGCCTGTTGACGTAAGTGCTTCACACCGAACTCAAAACTAGTTTTGAATGGTCGAGGAAAGCTGGATTCAAGCAACCAGCGATCGAAAGTTTGTTGAAGAATTCTTCAATTCTTCATCGCGAAGGCGGCCATCGTGAGTTAGTAATGGCGCCGATCCGACGTTTGTCGCCACCCACGGACGGAGTCAACAAAATCAATCGCCGAGTGCACGGACTTAGATATTTTTCGAAAAAACAGCTTTTCTGCTGAGTGATACAGCAGGCAGTGGTAACTTCCATGTAGAGGATGAAACATTTCAATACCCCGGCGGAAGAACTAGCGATTTTGGACCTTCAAGAAAGTATCGACCGATTTGGCTCTCCGTTGACCGGGTTAATTATTTCCTGGGGTGCGCCCGCCTTTGATGCTTCAGAACTGACTCAAGACAGTTTGGCGGATGCGCACTTGAGTTTGGCGACTTGCCGAGGCGATGTCACGGATGCATCTGTTTTTGGTCGATGGCTCCGCGGCATTGCCAGGAACAAGTTCCGAAACTGGTCGCGGAGCCGTGCGCAACGCGAGCGCTTAGCTATCGTCACCGATCCGGAAACTCTCGACCAGGTCGCTCTAAAGTCGGATTTGGAAGATGAGCGACTGGTACAGTTGCGACTCGAAATTCAGCTGTTGCCAACAAAATATCGTGAGGTTGTCATGATGCACTATCTCGACGTAACCTCAATCGTCGACGTAGCGGCTCTGTTGTCGATCACCGCGAAAGCCGTCGAGGGACGGTTGTATCAAGCCAGAAAAATATTGCGTCGACGAATGGGCGAATCGACTTCTTGGACTAACGTCGTGAAAGTGGTGCTGTTATGAATCTGTCCCCAAGTGATAATATGATCGATGAAAATGAGATCCGAACGGCGCTTAAAACTTTGCGGCCCAATGCCACCGCCTTGACCGAAGGTGTGCGTCGTCGGATCGAGTTGGCCACGAGCCTCGAGAAAACGGATCGCTCATTTTCTAATCGCTCATTTTCTAGTTGTGAAAAAAACGATTCTCAGGCAAACGAATGGCTTCGCATCGCCGCTTCGTTTGCTCCGATCCATTTGTTAACACGAAATGTTGATTCGAGCATCGCCCCAATCTCTTTCGTCGCGATCTCGCTGGGAAAGAAGTTGGTAGTAATCTTTGCATTCCCGTTTCTTTGCTTTTTCATGATCGGAATGACGTTGATTGGAATGATGCGAATTCGCGCTGCTCAGAAAGGTCAAGATGTAGGGCGGTTTGATATCGAACTAGCCCGGCAAGCGACCCAACGATGGTGGAAGCATTACGGTTGGGTTGCAGGACTCGTTTTTGTGGCGGCTTTAGTAGCACCCTTTCTTGGCTGGACGATGCCGCTCATGATCGCGCTGGTTTGTTCCGGCTTTGCCGCGGTTTCATTCGTTCGTACGCTCGCTAAAGAAAACTTGGTAGAACGCAATTTGATCGGTGCGATGTGTGCCGCCGCGTTGGGCTTGCTCGGCCAGCTATCCCAGACTTTTTCCAACAATTCGAATCAGGTTCTCGATCCAATCTTAGTAACCGGCGTGTTGATCTCCGGCGCTTTTTTGATCGCCGCTTTCGTAAAGCCCTACGGAAATCGGCGAACGAGTCCATCGCTAAGGAATTTATCCTCCGTTGGGTTCATAGTGGCTGCAAGTCTTATTCTGGTCGTGAGCACACAATCGTATTGGCGTGGAGTCACGGCGTCGAACATTCGGACGCATGTCGAATCGTTCGACGGAGACCAACTCGGTCTATGGGAAGATTGGGCAGACGCTGCGAAATGGCTCAATGAGACAGGCATTGGATTTGATAAGCAAATTGTGCAACGTCATTTTGAACAAGAGCTGGGCAAATCGCCTCAGATGCAAGCTTGGATGGACACAGCAGGCATTCGATCGGGACTGATTGATGATTCCAAGTTGGCTTCGTACACCGAGTCGAAAAACGATCGTTCACGTTTGGCGGATTCTCAATTGAGTACCCAGCCGTTCTTCGATATTAAAAGTGACTACTTTGCGATCGCCGCCAGCGCAGTGGAACCGGACTTCGATGCAGCAGACCGCGATGTTCTCACCAAACGTTTGTCGGCTAGTTGGAGCCGACTTGATTCGAGCGACTTCGACTACAACCGATTGAAGAACGCTTTGCTGTTGACGGAACTTTTCAAGCGGATCGATCCGATTGCACAATTGGCCCAACGCACCGCCGACGTACACCGCTGGCTCGTTAGTCATCAGATTACCAAGCCGCTGGCGTTTCGTAATGGCGGAGGATTTTCAGTCACCGAGCCGATTTTAGACAGCGATTACCGAGCCACGCTGGCAGCCGTTTGTTTGATGGAAAATTATGGAGTGCCTGCGGAGTTGGACCTGCCGAAGCTACGATCCTACTTGCGACCAACCGTCCTTTACGATTTCACAGCCTACGACTACGTTCCCAAGAAAATTGCCCGAGAGAAGCTCTATCAACTTTCGGGAATCGCTCCGATGACGGTCATGGACTATCTGCAAACCGATTTGCTTCTTTGGCTCGCTATGCTACTTGTCCTTCTCCTCGCCTATGCGACCTACAACTCTCCGGCACCGCAATCGACTGCTTTTGAGGACTCCCACTAGGGCACAAAGGCACTAAGAATGCTCGATAGCATTTTCAGCGAACATCCCCTCCTAACATCAATGCTTCGTGTCTTCGCGCCTTTGTGTGAGCCATCCGCAAGTATCTCTCACCAAGGAATTAATTCGGATTTTCGTCGAATAGTTTTGCTGTTTTGATTTTGGGTACAGCAAGGTTTCCTTCGGTATTCGCTACTTTCTGCACAGCCGCGTTGTTCGAACCGCCGTCAAATTTGGGAGCAAAGCAATGAAACTATCGCTCCATAATCTCTTCGAACGCACCGGGTGACAAGTCGTTACCGGCTTTGCCGAGCGTTCCACTGGCCATGATTTGGATTGAAAAGTCGACGTCAGGAGATGAGCCGGGCTATCTGAGATCGGCGTAAACTTGGGCATACTGTAGTGATGTGTCCCCTTGCACACCTGCTTTAGCCAATCAAGGAACGCATCGGCGATAGCGACGACACTTTGGGAAGAGACTTGTTTGAAAGTCGGTTCGCGCATGAGCTCGTAGAATCGAGCCATCGCTTCTTTCTTTTTGGAACCAAGATTATGTCTGGTTCCAGCGATGGTAACGAACCACGCGTCCCGGTCCTTACGGTACCAGGGTTTTGGTATTCGAGGCATTCTGAAATCTCCGGCATGGAAAAAGGGACACACCATGCAAGCCGGAGAGTTGGCAGTGGTCGGGAATCAACGGATTGATTCCGGGCACAAGGGAAAAGCGATTCTGTACCGATTCTGTACCCAAATTTCTGAAAAATCAAAAAACCCAATATCCTCGGCGGGGGTCGAACCCACAACCTTCGGCTTCGGAGGCCGACGCTCTATCCAGTTGAGCTACGAGGACGGGTGAAGGGCTTTGTTGTTCCGCCACTACCTAAAAGTCTACTTGAAGCCGTTGCTGTCTCGCTAGTAGGCGAAACCTGCGCGGACCATGAAGCTGTCTTCGACGTCGATGTTGTCTTGAGGACGCACGCGATAAATGAGCTCGCGATTGAAGACATACCCCCCCTCAAGAAAAGCGGTACGATGGCCCTGTCGTAAAAGTTCGTTTCGTCCCCACTCCAATCCAATAGCGATCCGCATATCATTGAGGTCGATGTTATCAAAATCGCCGTTGGCACGCGTAATTGTCCAAGCTCCACCGCCGTAGTAGCCGCTGACATACCACCACATATCGCGACTACCAAGCGTTGCAACATAATGCGAAAGCTTGGGCTCGGGGAAGAAAAGATCAAACCGGGTGTCTGGGTTCGGAGCCCATAGAATTCCAGCAGCGGGAATGAGCTTGATTCGATTGCGGTCAATCCAATACGCTCCGATTCGGGCGGTAGCCGTCGGCGTTAATCGAACTCGGCCTAGCACTTTCCCTAGAACCCGCAAGCTTTGACCCGTGAACGTATTGTAATCCGAAAAGACTCCGACTCGCGTACCAAGCTCCAGTCCAAATGTTTGCAATGGATTCGTCTCCCAGCCGAAGTCGAGAAAGGCGCTGTAAGCAGCAGACGGAAGATCAGCGGTCGGACTGCTCGGTCCGTCCCACAAATGGCTTGAAAATGAAGGGACAATATAAAGCGGCTGAGTCGAACCAAGGAATCCAGGAATCTGAAAGACTAGCGATGCATCGCTGTCATTGATGCCGATGGATCTTGGGTCGTTGTCACCCGCGATCCAAGAATGCCGAACCCGCGGTGTGACAAAGAAGCGGCTTGTCATTGGATTAGGAACACCGCCACTCCATACAGGGCCGTTGGGACTGGTGAACCAGCCGTTCCCCAATCGCCAATTGCTGGTATTGAACATGCTGTTCGGAAAAAGTGAGTTCTGCCCAGCTGCTCCGCCATAGCCTCCATAGCTTGGATTTGCTCCATAGTTTGGTGTCGTACCATAGTTTGGAGCAGTACCGTACCCGCCTGGAAACAATGCAGTCGGTGCAGAATTTGGGTAGACAGCCGAAGGGTAGTTGTTCGGAAAAGGGCCGGAATTTGACGGCGGTGCAGTAAGTGGTTGGTTGAAGTTGTTCAGCCCGAGCCAGCTTCCCATGTTCCAGCCGTTGCCGGTCGGTGGTGCATAGGGACCGCTCGGAGCGAACCCGCCTGATGTCGGTGGTAGAAAGGGTGCGCTGTTGGGTTGGATGGTGGCCCTGACGGTCGAAGGGCTACTTCCAAGGCTCGATGGCGGGCCAAGCGGCGTGAAGGTGGCGGGGCCGAAAATCGGGCTTCCGATGGTTCCGGATGACGAAGGCCAAGGAGTGGAGGCGTTTCCTGGCGGAAATACGGGGCTCGTCGTTCCGTTAATGGGTGGATTCCACGGATTGTTAGCAGGGCTTGGGCCGGACTGCGGAAACCGCACTACGGGTTGAGCGCTCGCGGAGCCAAAAAGAAACGAGGCGACGAGAAGAATCTTCGTGCAAAACACGAAGTACTTTGCGTTTAATGTCTCGGATTCGAGTGCTTGAAGCATCGGCATCACGGGGGAAACTGCGATCGTTGCGAATGGCGAAATAGAAAGGAAGAACGAATCAAAGGAGACAACCTGTTGGTAGCCGCGGGAGACCTCGGGGGTCAAGGTAACTTGAGGAAAAGTGGTGAAAACTCTCGATTTATCGGTTGTAACGCCGATAAACAGATTGCCCATTCCTCCTATCTGGCCGGAAACCCCGGAATTGTTGCATGAGTGGTCCAGGGCGACTATTCTTGAAGCTGTCCGTTATCTTCCGACACTGTAGCACTCAAAGGCCCCCACATGGCTCTTTTCGCCAAACGAAATGTTGTTCCGTTTCTTGCATTGACGACCCTTTTGATAACTGGCGCGTCCACGACTTGGGCGCAAGGTAACAACCAAGGGGGTGGAGTTGCTGGTATCGATATTGATGCTGAAGGAGTCCTTCGAGTTCGTCAGTCGGATCCGCGACTGGCTGCTATGCAGCGTGAAGCAGCCATTCAGAAACGAGGCGCTAAATCGATCAAGACGAGTCCGATGCGGAAGGTTTCGCTTCAACGATTCGAGAAAGCCATCCAAGAAAAGAAGGCTTCAGGAGCGGACATCGGAATCGAAGAAGCCACGCTTGCCGGTATGACACGAGTCGAATACGTCATCTACCTTCCTGGTTCACAAGACATTGTTCTGGCTGGTCCGGCCGAAGAGGTTACCGAAAATCCAGACGGCCGTTTGGTGGGGTTGATATCTGGTCGACCAACCATTCGTATCGATGATCTTGTCGTTGCATTGCGGGCATTTGGTCCTGACATGAGCAAAACCGATTTTATCAGCTGTTCGATCGATCCAACGAAAGAAGGGTTGGCGAAAATGCAAAGCTATTTCAAGAGCCTTGGCGGCAGCGTAGCGCCAAACGCCGACGTGCGACGCATTGCCATGGGGATGAAAGAATCGCTTGGACTCCAAACCGTATCGATTCACGGCGTACCGACGTCCACACGATTCGCGGCTACGCTTGTCGAAGCGGATTATCGAATGAAGCTGATTGGGATCGGTCTTGAAGTCCCAGCGATTCCGTTGAAGAGCTGGGTTGCAAGAGCGAACCCTTCTTCTGGTTCGGCGAGTTCTATGCAACGCTGGTACTTTACGTCGGATTACAGTGGCGTCAAAGTGAGTCCTGATTCGCACGTGATGAAGTTAGAAGGACGCGGCGTTAAGCTGGTTGGAGAAGACGAACGTGTTGATCGTTCAGGGAATCGTTCGAAATCGGCCAAGGGAAGCGATCCCGCAAGCAAAGGCTTTACTAACGAATTCACCGAAAAATTTGAAAAGTTAGCGGATGTGACCCCGGTCTTCTATGACATGCGAAACCTCTTCGACTTGAGCGTTTGCGCAGCTTTTATTCAATCTCAAGATTTGTATACGAGTTCGGGATGGGGACTCGGATGCTTTCGAGACGAAAGTGGGATGAGTGTCGAAGGCTTTCAGTCTCCGAAGCAAGTCGAAACCGCAGTCAATGCGATTTGGCGAGGCTCTCGCTTGATGACCCCAATCGGCGGCGGCATTCACATTTCAGCCAAAAAGCTTTCGAAGAGTGAGTCCATGGAATTGGATTCGTCACTCGCCGAAACTCAGCAACAAGCCTCGGCGCCGTCGAACCTCGCCGCTAATCAATGGTGGTGGGATTAGAGAAAGTTGTAAGGTACAAGCCTTACTCCCTACATCTTTCCTTTCGGATAGCTACCGAGGATTTCTAAACGAAGGGTTTGCATCAAAAGCTGTTCCAATCCGGTAGCGACGTTCTGATCTGCTTGATGGCCTTCAACTTCGATAAAGAAAACATACTCGTTGGTGTTTCCCGGAATGGGAAATGACTCAATCCAAGTAAGGTTCATATTATTGCGGCTGAACAAGTGTAAGGCTTCCGCGAGAGCACCGCTTCGATGCGGTATCTGCATCATGATCGAAGTTTTATCGTTACCGGTTCTTTCGGGCTTATCGTTTCCAAGGACGGCAAAGCGAGTAACGTTATCGCGGTTGTCTTCAATGTTGGCTTGGATCACATTCAATCCATAATGCATTCCTGCTTCGATTGAGGCGATAGCGGCTACATTCGGCTTTTCCGCGGCGAGTTTGGCCGCGGCAGTTGTACTCGCGATTTCGAATAGCTTAGCATCCGGAAGATGTTGGCTCAGCCAATGTCGACACTGCGAGATGGCTTGTGGCTTCGAGTAAACTTCGCGAATCTCGGCTCGTGAACATCTTCCCAATAAGCAGTGATGAATCGGCAAAAGAATCTCGCCGCAAATGCGAACGGGGCTCTTCGCGAACATCGTAATCGTATCAACGATCCGACCGTCTGTAGAGTTCTCAATCGGAACGACACCAAAGCTCGCTTGCTTATTGATTATTTCTTCGAAGACGGCAGCGATGGTTGCTACAGGGGCAAGATTCGCATATTCCGAAAAGTATTTGGCCGATGCTAAGTAGCTGTACGAATACATGGGGCCAAGGTAAACGACGGCGGGAGGAGGTGTGATTGAATAATGTGTGGCTCCGATCGCGGAACGGATGAGACGCGTTGCAACTCGATCGGCGGAAGCGGTGGGCGGTTCGTTTTCCACCCATTTTTCGGCTTGTTGGAACTGTTCCCAAAGAGTGGGGGGGGCGGGCATTAGTCCGGCACCAGTTGCTTCGGACCAATGATGGAGAATTTCGAGCCGCCGTTTCGACCAGTCGAGGAGCTGGCGGTCCGATTCGGACAGGGCCATGGCCATTTTTTCGTAGCGGGATGGATTCGAGATCGGTTTGTCCGACGGACGGTTCGTGTCCTGGCGTTCATTTGTCATGCTCGAGTCGCTCCGAATCCCCTGTCAAATTGACAAAAACCACGAAGTTGAAAGGCCTATCTCCCGAAAGGGCGTTTTCCGCATACCCATCGGATGGAGCGATGGATCTCCGTTTTTCTAGGCAAATTCATCTTACTTCAGTCCGTCACGGGTTACGAGAGCTACTTTAAGCGATTGGCACGCTGGTTGCTCTTCAGCTGCGCCATAAAACTTTCATGCCGCCGTGAATGAAGCTGGCGGTTTGCATTTAGTGCGGTTCTATCGGTTATTCGGTAACCCTTCTTAAGGAATAGAAAAACATGGCAACTGGTGAAAAAATCATTGGCATCGACTTGGGCACAACCAACTCCGTCGTCGCGGTGATGGAAGGAAGCGAAGTCAAGGTTATTCCCAACGCTGAGGGTAATCGACTGACGCCTAGTGTTGTTGCTTTTAACGACAAAAACGAAACCATCGTTGGTGAACCAGCTCGACGCCAGGCGGTCACGAACCCCAAGCGTACCGTCTATTCGGTCAAGCGATTTATGGGCCGACGTCACTCGGAAGTCGAATCAGAAGAAAAGTTGGTTCCCTACCAAGTTGTAGGGGCCGCGTCCGAATACGTTAAGGTCGGCATTGGCGATCAACAATTCACGCCGCAAGAAATTTCTGCCAAGGTTCTTCGCAAGCTCAAGGAAGCCGCTGAATCCTATCTTGGTCATCGTGTTAGCAAAGCCGTCATCACGGTCCCGGCTTACTTTAATGACGCCCAACGCCAGGCAACCAAAGACGCCGGTCAAATCGCCGGTCTCGAAGTCGCTCGTATCATCAACGAGCCGACTGCGGCGGCTTTGGCCTATGGTCTCGATAAAACGAAAGATCAAAAAATTGTCGTCTTCGACTTGGGCGGGGGTACATTCGACGTTTCCGTCCTTCAAGTTGCTATGAGCGGCGACGATCAAAGCAGCAAGGTCTTCGAAGTCATCAGCACCAGCGGTGATACTCACCTGGGCGGCGACGACTTTGACCAAACGCTCGTGAACCACGTGGCGAGCCAATTCCAAAAAGACACTGGACTCGATCTTCGCAAAGATGCGATGTCGCTTCAGCGTCTGCAAGAAGCTTGCGAAAAAGCAAAGAAGGAATTGAGTAGCGTCCCTCAGACCGATATCAACCTTCCGTTCATAACCGCCGATGCGACGGGTCCAAAGCACTTGCAAATGTCGATCACACGATCGAAGTTCGAAGAGTTGGCCGACAGCTTAATCGAGCGATGTCGCCAGCCTGTGCTTCAAGCCCTGCAAGATGCCAAGCTCAAGCCATCGGATATCGATGAAGTGGTGCTGGTCGGTGGTTCGACGCGCGTGCCGAAGGTTCGCCAGATCGTTAAAGAGATTTTCGGCAAAGAGCCGCACCAAGGGGTGAATCCGGACGAAGTCGTGGCTGTTGGAGCTGCAATTCAAGGAAGCGTTCTCTCCGGCGAAAGACGCGACGTATTGTTGCTCGACGTGACGCCGCTTACCCTCGGTATCGAAACCGAAGGGGGGGTTATGACCGCGCTCATCGAACGCAACACGACGATCCCGGTTGAAAAGAAGAATACCTTTTCGACTGCAGCTGATAATCAGACGGCGGTGACGGTCAGCGTTTTCCAAGGTGAACGCAAGATGGCTCAACAGAATCGGGTGCTTGGCCAGTTCAACCTCGAAGGGATTCCACCTGCTCCACGCGGTGTTCCCCAGATCGAAGTTAAGTTCGATATCGATCAGAACGGTATCTTGAATGTGTCAGCCCGCGATGTCGGGACTGGCAAGCAAGCGAGCGTCAAGATCGAACAATCGAGCGGACTGAGCAAAGACGAAATCGAGCGCATGCGTCGCGATGCGGAAGAGCATGCCGATGACGATCGCAAGGCCTTTGAATTGGCTGAAGCCAAGAACAAAGGCGAACATCTTTGCTACCAGCTTGAGAAGACGATTAAGGACCAAGGAGACAAGTTGACGGATGCTGATAAGGCTCCGATGGAAGCTGCGATCAAGAAGGTTCGCGATGCGATCAGCAGTGGTCAAACCGAGGCGATCAAGTCGGCGACCAACGAATTGGAACAAGCTTCCGCTGCATTCAGCAAGGCGTTGTATGAAAAGGCCGGGGCTGCTCCAGCCGACGGCGCGACGCCTGCATCGAATGCAACTGCTAGCAACGACGACGCGATCGATGCCGAGTTCGAAGTGAAAGAGTAAATCTGTGAGTCAGGCAAATGCTTGACGTTTTCTTGGAACAACAAAAAGCCGCTCCGGTGTGAATTCATCGGAGCGGCTTTTTTGTTTTTG
>JANOAI010000586.1:0-3940 GCA_031411055.1 Pirellulaceae bacterium | reverse complement strand
CCGATCTCCAGTTTGCATCGCAGCTTGGCTATCGCATCAAACTAGTCGCCAGCGCAACGCTAACCGACGAGGGGCTTGAACTGATCGTCGCTCCAACGTTGGTTCGCAAAGGCAAACCACTCGCTGAAGTCCGTAGCAACTACAACGCGATCACGGTCGTTGGTGATGCGGTAGGTGACATCTTCTTTCATGGACAAGGGGCAGGGCAAATGCCGACCGCTTCGGCGGTTGTCGCGGATATGATCGATACGGCCGTTGGTCGGACCGATATTACATTCCGTACCCTAGCGCTCTGGTCGGAACGTGAATCGCCGGTCGTGATGAAGCCCTTCGAAAAGCTCACGAGTCGCTATTACCTTCGATTGCGCGTTTCAGATCAACCCGGTGTCCTTGCCGAAATTACAGGTATCCTCGGTCGCAATCAGATTTCGATTGCCAGCGTGATTCAGCACGAAGCCGAATCCTTGGATGCGGAACGAACTGTTGCTTTGGTCGTCATGACGCACAAAGCCAGCGAAGGGGCAGCACGAACCGCTTTGGCTGCCATTCAGAAACTTCCGACGGTGCATGGCGATCCGATTCGCTTGCGCGTCATGGATAAGTAACATTGCATTCAACGGAGAGTTGCGTCGAGCATGGCTAGGAAAACTGTCATTATTATTCCGGACGGGTGTGCGGATTATCCTGTCGATTCATTGAATGGCAAAACGCCACTTCAAGCTGCGAATGTGCCTGCAATGGACATGATTGCCAAGCTGGGTGTAATCGGACAAAGCAACAATGTTCCGTCGCAATATACGCCGGGGAGTGAAGTCGCAAACATGAGCTTGTTCGGCTATGACCCGGACGAGTTTTTCACCGGTCGAGCTCCCATTGAAGCCGCCGCCCAAGGAATTCAGCTTGGCCCCAACGACTTCGCCATTCGCTGCAATTTGGTCACGATTCGCGATCAAGTTATGGTCGACTTTACTGCGGATCACGTGAGCAATGAAGATGGTCGAGCTCTGCTCAAGTCACTTCAAGACACGATCGCACCAACAGGCTTTCAGTTTGTTCCGGGCGTGAGCTATCGAAATCTCCTGATCTATCGCGGCCAAGCCGATCAAGCGGCACCCTTCTCCAAGGACACGCGCACGACCGCTCCGCATGATTTGACCGATATGTCGGTCGAGAACGATTATCCGCGAGGCCCAGGAAGTGACTTGCTGTGCAAGTTAATGGATCAGAGTGTCCCGATCTTCTCCGACCATCCTGTCAATCTCGAGCGAAAGAAAAAGAACCCTGACGCCAAGCTTGTATCGAACATTTGGTTATGGGGATTGGGTGGTTCGCCCAAACTCCCATCGTTTGACTCTCGCTTCGCTCAACGCGGCGTCATGATCACGGCCGTCGACCTACTTCGTGGTTTGGCCGCTTTGGTCGGATGGGACCGGATCGAAGTCGAAGGCGCGACTGGCTATCTCGATACCAACTACGCGGGCAAAGGCCAAGCCGCGATCGCTGCCTTGGAAGATTACGATGTCGTTTGTGTTCATATCGAAGCGACGGACGAGGCAAGCCACGAAGGACGCGTCGACGAAAAAGTCAAAGCCCTCGAATCGATCGACAAACATATTGTGCAACCAGTCTTCGAGGCCCTCAAGAAGTACGACGACTATCGAATCCTGGTCATGCCCGATCATCCGACGCCGGTTTCAACCAAGAAGCACTCACACGGCATGGTTCCGTTCGCCGCCTGCGGCTCGGGAATCGTACCTGATCAATACACAACCTACGATGAAGTGGCCGCTTCAGAATCCAAGATCGCCTTCCCGGCTGGCCACGACTTGATGGAAATCCTGATGCGAGGAAAGTTCTCGGCCGGATAGTAATTACGATACTTAGTCGCCCCTCGCTTCGCGAAGGAGGCACCCGTTACAAAAGAAGACCACATTTTACCTCCCGACACAAGATTTCGATCTCTGTCCGCAAAGTTGAATCCATAAACCAACAACCTTAACCCTTTATTCCATCGTCTTTCATGCCAATCATCGTTCAAAAATTCGGCGGTACCAGCGTTGCAACTCCTGAGAAGATTTGTGCAGCGGCTCGCAAAGCAATTCGCGCTCAACAGGAAGGGAATCAAGTTGTTGTCGTCGTCAGCGCCATGGGGGCCAACACGGACACGCTGATCGAATTAGCTCATCAAGTCAACGAAGAGCCGCCAGCTCGCGAAATGGATATGCTGCTCAGCACGGGCGAGCAAGTCAGCGTTGCACTCATGGCGATGGCTGTTCATCGATTCGGACACAAAGCCGTCTCATTGACCGGCGCACAAATGGGGATCAAAACGGATAGTTCCTATACCAAGGCCCGCATTCGTACAATCTCTACCGACAGGATCAAACAACTCCTCGACGAAGGCAACATCGTGATTGCTGCTGGTTTCCAGGGCATCGATGAAAACTTCAACATTACAACCCTCGGCCGAGGTGGGAGCGATACTACGGCTGTTGCTTTGGCCGCGGTTCTTAAAGCCGACGCCTGTGAGATTTTCACCGACGTCGACGGTGTCTACACGACCGATCCGCGTTTGCTGCCCGAAGCGCGACGGATGAATTTGATAAGCTACGACGAGATGCTCGAATTGGCCAGTCTCGGAGCAGGGGTAATGCACAACCGTTCCATCGAGTTCGCCAAGAAGTTTGATGTTCCCATTCACGTCCGAAGTAGCTTTACCGATGTTCCTGGCTCGATGATCGTTGCCTCGCCGGAATCGACCTCGGTTGGTGTCTGCGGTGCTGCCCTGACCATGGATGAAGCTCGAATCACAATCCAAGGTGTACCGGATCAACCAGGAACCAGCTTTGATATTTTCAAGCAATTGGCTGATCGCAAGATTACCGTCGATATGATTGTCCAGAATATTGGCCAAGACAACAAAGCCGATATCTCGTTTACCGTTCCGAGTAGTGAATTAAAAGAAACCCTTCGTGCCGTACACGAAGCTGCCAAAAGAGTTGGAGCCGCCGGTGTCACGCACGACGATGCTGTCGCAAAAGTATCTGTCGTTGGACTCGGGATGGCAGCCCAAACAGGTGTCGCCGAAAAGATGTTTCATGCTTTAGCCGAAGCGGGCATCAACATCCAGATGATCACGACCAGTGAAATCAAGATCAGCGTGGTTGTTTCACGTAGTCAGGGCCAAGCCGCGCTGAAGGCTGTCCACCACGTATTTCAACTGCATCAAAAACCGGCTGATGCCAAAGTTTGGGATATCTCTGCTCATCGCGCTACCGACAACGCCTCGGTTAGTGAAATCGTTGAACGGCTTCGCAGCATCAACATGGAACAACTGACACTCGTCGACATCTCGATGACTGGCGATCAAGCCCGCGTTACCTTGTCGGGTGTGCCGGATCGCCCAGGTTTGGCTTCCGAAGTCTTCTTCAAAGTTGCCTCGGCCGGTATCTTCGTTGATATGATCGTGCAAAGTTATGATGGCTTCGAAGGCGAAACGAGCATCAGTTTTACCGTTCCCGAAGACCAGCTTGACGAATGCCTCAAAGTGGTCGAGAAGCTCGGACTCAAATTCCGCAAGGTCGGCGGAAGTAAAGATATTGCCAAACTATCTGTGAGCGGGATTGGCTTGCGCAGTCACACCAGCGTTGGCATTGGTATGTTCGAAGCGCTTGCAGCTGCCAATATCAATGTATTGATGATCAATACCAGTGAGCTTCGCGTGAATGTTGTCGTCGCTGGGAAAGATGGTGAACGTGGCTTGAAAGCCCTTCAAACGAAATTTGCCGATTCGTTGTTGTAAGACGAATCATTGGATCGTTCGTTCAATTCAGAATAGTATCTGCATGAGCCTGAGGCGCTAGCCGATTCTGAGTATCGAGAAATCGGCTAGAGCATTTTCATGAACGACGGAGGCTTGGAAAACGGGGTCAGGTACCAA
>JANOAI010000585.1:0-9943 GCA_031411055.1 Pirellulaceae bacterium | reverse complement strand
AACAGCCATGAAACAAGTCTTAAGAAATCACGATTGGTTCCATCCTGATGGGTTTCCAATCAGCGTTGAGCGACGGGAACCGCAAGAGGAATTCGGTCCGCATACTCACGAGTTCGCGGAAATCGTCATTATCACAGGTGGCAAGGGTTTGCATATTACCGGTGAAGACTCATGGGAACTCTCCGCTGGCGATATCTTCGTCATCAACGGCAGCCGAACGCACGAGTATCGCGACATCCAGCGTCTTCAGCTGCTCAACATTCTTTATCAGCCCGATCAGGTCAAACTAGCGTTGCTTGACCTTCCATCGGTCCCGGGCTACCACGCGATGTTCACCTTGGAACCCGCTTGGCGATCAAGGCATCAATGCAAAAGCCGACTTCGCTTGACCGCCAAAGAGCTGACCTTAGTGATCGAACTAGTCGAACAACTCGAGAAAGAGCTGGCCACTCGTCAATCAGGCTTCGGATTTATGGCGATGGCGATGTTGATGCAAATCATTGGAACGCTAAGCCGAGCCTACGGCAAACGCCCAAGCGCCGATCGACAAGCGCTCCTCCGCATTGGCGAGTCCCTTTCGTTTCTCGAATCGAATCTCGATAAAGATATCTGCGTCGACAGCCTTGCGAGCATCGCCCACATGTCGAAACGAAGCTTTTTGCGAGCTTTCCAACAAGCAACGGGTTCGTCACCCATTGCATGGCTCATCGAGCAACGCATTCAACGAGCAGCTTTGCTTCTGCGGCGTACCGACCAATCGATTACCGACATTGCATTCCAAGTCGGTTTTACCGACAGCAATTATTTTACGCGTCAGTTTACAAAGCTCACCGGTCTGGCTCCCTCGCGCTACCGTTCGACTCATCGACGGTAAAACCGAAAAGCTCCAGCTACCATTACGGTTTTTGCATTATTGTCGTTTACTCAGAACGCCATTGTCAGAACGCCATCGTGTGATTGAAAAATCCTCGATATTGCCTCTCCCGCTTGCCGATCGACCCTTTCAGCAACGTTTCGCTACCCCCAGGTTTAAGGATTGAGCTGAACCTGTACGACGGACTTCCAGTCCGTCAACGCCAATGTTTGTCGATGGACTTCCAGTCCGTCGGTGCCAATGTTTGTCGACCGACTGGAAGTCCGTCGACAAACATTAAATGTGACGAAGCATTATCCGATTGCGCTGCCAAAAATTAGGCTGGCGCCTCGGACGGAACGAAGCATTCAATGCTACGCAATCCTTCGTTTTCTCAACGGAAAGATCTCTAACCGGAACGTTTCGAGAATCAACGATGCGATCTTTGATTCGTGTTTTCAACACGTCTTTTAAACGGCTGAGCGATTGTTGCGTTTGGCTTTTCTCAAATCCTGCTCGCTACCGACGGTCGCGAAAAAACTGTCCGCTAAATTGGCATCCGGAGCAAAGACCGTCTGAACCGGAGCAGTTTGTTGCGATACCAGACTGAAACTCTGTGCCGCTGGTGCAGTAAATGGCCTTAGACTGCTCAGTCCTTGAACGGCCCGCACCCCATTTGTGTCAAAAGCATTTACCGTCCCGTTTCGATCGACATCCAATCGATGCGATATGATTCCCGGATTCTTACCTTGGCCAGCTCGGATCGCATTTGTATCAAAGGCCGTTATCGATACCTGCGACGCGAACGAGGCGGTCGGCGTCACATCGTAGCGTGCGTTGCCGAAATAGAAGACGTCATTCGTGGGTAGGCCGGTGAATTCATTCGCTAAAATGGTGATCCGGAGCCAAGCGTTTTGAACCGCATTGTCGGTAAGAACAAGTTTAATTCGGCTTGATCCCCCCGTTCCGCCTGTCGCAAAGGTCGAAACCGTTACCGTCGGATTAATGGCCACGAAATTAGCGGTAGTCGTAGTGAAATTGCTCCATACCGCGAACTGAAAACTTGCAGCAGTGATTCCAGCTAAGTCTTGGGGGCGATCGAGATCAACAATGATCCCGTTGAGACCACGCGAGTAGTTTGTAAAGTTGTTAACCGTGGAGGTTGTCTGTCCAGGAAGCAAAGCAATAACGGTTGGATCAATCGCATTCGTTGGATTTCCGGAACCGCCACCGAAAACGCTGCCTGAGTTGTTGTAGAAAACCTGACGATTCATCACACGAGCATCACCAATTACTTCGACATTGGTGAATGTTCCCGTATTCATGATTGTTGTGGAATTCGCGGTCGCTGCGAGCCCAACATAGACGGTTGCGTTCATCGCTAACGTCTTGGTTGCCAGTTGCGTCCAAGTAATTCCATCAGCGGATGTATAGCTTGTAAAGAGATTGCCGACGCGAGTGAGTCGCACCCAGTACGGCGCAACTTCAACCAATGTCCCGCCAATGGCTGTCGTCCCGCCAACCGTGCTACGGCTTTGCATCGTAATGCCAAGCGTTGGTCGCATGCCAGTCATGACGTACTTCGCATCCGGTGCGAGTGATTCACGAATCATTACCCCAAGCTTGGCACCATCGCCGGTGTTCTGGATGGTAGCTACTTTAGCGGTAATGGAGGCGTCGCCTTGAAGTGTTTGCGAAGTAAATCGAAACGCATCGACGGCACCAAAAACGTCGGCCCCACTACTAACGACTTTGAAGGTCCCACCGGAAAAACTAGTCGCACCATCGCCATCGACGGCTCCAATATCGGCGGCCGACCATGGGGATGGCAATGGACTCGTCGTCGGCGTGGCCGTGAAGATGACGTCGCTGTCGGAAATGCTTTCTGTCAGTGGGTTCGTACCGACCAAGCGATAATAGTAGTCATTCACGGCGGTTACCGTCGTATCGGTATAGGTCGTAACATCGGCTCCAACCGTCGCCAAAGTCGTGAACGTTGTTCCATCGGTTGAACGCTCCAGTCGATAGTTCGTTTCGCCAGCGATGTTATTCCATTTGAAGGTTATGGAAGTACTGGCAACATTGGTGAAGGCAAGACCACCCACTTTCGCCAATCGCGTGCTGCCATCAACTTCCAGAGCTTCGCCGTCGCCAAGCGTGCTCGTTGGGATCACTCGATAGGTGAGTTTCGTATTCGTTGTCAAACCGGAATGCGTGTAACTTGGAACGTTCGTCCCAACGGTTCCGAGTGTCGTAAAAGTCACTCCGTCGGCCGAACTCTCAATGCGATATCCACTTTCCCCATGTGTGTCGCGCCAGTTGAGGACGGTTGTGGTTGTATTCAGCGATGTAACTTTGAAGTTGGTCACGGCATTCGGGCGGTTGACAATGTTCTTCACCGCCGTCGGAGTTGAAACTCCAGACGCGTCGACGGCTCGGACGCGATAGTAATATCGCAGTGAACCAAAAAGACTAGTGTCCGCATAGCTGGTAACATTTGCCGCCGTTGTCGTGGCCGTCGAGTAATTGACGCCATCGGTTGATCGTTCCACTCGATAGCCCGTTTCACCTGCTCCATCCGTCCACGAAATCGCGAGATCCGAGCCATCGCCACGAGTGAGGGCAAAACCGCTGGGAGCAGGCAAGCTATTTACAGTCGGCGCTGGTGTCCCCAAAATTCCTGTCAGCGACACATTGGTGAACTTAGCTACATTGCGTTTGGCGTTGTCACCGGAATTCGAAACCAAGCCAACGAGCAATCGACTGTTCATCGCAACCGTCGTCGAACCCTTCACGGTCCAAGTTGTACCGTTGTCCGAAACAGATCCAGTGAAGACATTCCCAACGCGGGTCAGTTTCAACCACTTGGCTGTAAAGGCCTCTGCGGTTGAACCTTGGGTTACGGTCGCACCGTCGGCAGTCGCGCGCGATCTCAACTGCTGACTGTTGGCCCGTGTCTGGAGCAAGGCAACGTGTTGCGAACCCGTTGCAGTCGCTTCGCGAAATTCAATTCCAGCTTTCGCCCCGGTCCCAGAAGTCGTATTCGTCATCGACGCAACGCGAACAATGACTTCTCCGTCTCCCGTCAACGTTTGCATGGCATACTGCATTTGATCAACCGTGCCACCGATATCAGAACCTGAGCCGGTGATCGTATAACTGCTGTCGGTTGGATTAAATTCTGTGTTGCCTTCCAGCCCCACGCTGCCGATGTCGCGAGATGTCCAATTCGTCGGCAATGAACGCAGCGTCAAATTATAGGCGCCGACATCGCCATAGTTTCTATGGCCGGAAACTAAAACATAAAATGTCCCGGCCGGTAGAACGAGCGTAATAGTCTGGTCGTTCGATGTGTTGCTATCCTTGGATGCAACGAGAACGCCCAATGCATCGTAGATTTCTAACTTAAGATCTACCCCTGAAGGATCATCCGCCAAAGCGGCAATGTCGACTTCGCCACCCAATGACGTAAATGTAAAGGAATCGATGTCGGTAGTTCGTTCGATGATCCCCGAAACAGACTGCGTGCCACCACTCAAAGCGAGAGCGGTGGCGGTTGCGAGTGTACCACCAAAATCATCGGCTCGATAACCGTCTCCCCCTGTAGCTTGATACGCTTTGATTTCATTGGCAATGACACTCATGTCATTTTGTAACGTGCTGGCAGAACCGGCATGGCCGATAAACCATTTATGGATCGATTGAGCGTAGTCGACGCCCATGATCGGACCATGAAACGTGTCGTAGCCCGACGAGTACTCGCTCGTCAAATTGCCCAAAAGATCATAGTTCTTCTGATGGGACAATCCAAAATTGTGACCAAGCTCATGAGCCAAACCGGAGACGCGCGTTCGAACGTTGCTACTCTGATTGAATGACTGCGGCCTGCTATTCGGAAAAACATTCACATAGCTGTAGCCGCCGCTAATGTTGTTGCCTGACGCTAACCAAGCCTTCGGTTTCGTTGTCGGGACCGTCGTAACATTGACGTCGAACATGGCGAAGTAGGTCGAAATCTGGCGCCACGCTTCGGCGATATTGTTTTGTTCGGTCGTGTTAAATGTCGTTGGGTCACCGTCTTCATCGTACGGATCGGTAGTGGTGGTGGTGTCACCATCCAAGTCAAGGAAGATGGCCGTTGGAGCACTTGGGAGACTATCTAATATGGGCATGCCGTTTGGCAAGGTACTAAACGTAGCTGCGGCGAGGCTAAAGTAGCCAGATTTGACCGGTTCAGCCGCGGCGACCACTTCTTGCACAGGCCCAATTTTCTGCTCGAGACTCCTTTGAATCGATGAATCACTGAAGTCCGTTTGCACCGTAAAAGCGCCGCCGATTCGGTCGAAAGCATGTTCGATCGACAAGCCATCCGCGCACATTAAAGCTCGAGTCTCGAGCTGTTCGAGTCGAAGGGACCGCTTGAAGGTATTTTTCGGCCACCTGTTAACGGGCAATGACGAAGAGCGACGTGGCTGGGAATGAGTCGATCTTTTCAACGGAATTGACCTTGATCAGAAGAAGATGAGCAGATGCAATAGCCACCAACGGTGCAGGGAAACCCTTCATCGGCAACCAATGAACCATGTTAAACCATTAGGGCTTGACCAGCAATCAACGGCTCCAACTTTGCGTGACTTTCTCCTGATTTGATGGCTTTTCAGCCTAGATTGCCACGAACCCCAACGATTTCAAGGTCCGTCCGACGATGTTCGGGAAGGGGGAGGTTCGTTCCCAATGCAGTTCCGAAGTCACCTAGGCCGATTCTGAGACCTCGTTTGTGAGCGGGAAATCGTCAAGCTTCTAGGCAGGAGCCACGATCGGTGCGTCACGTCTTGCTAAAATCGATTCGTTTCAAGCAAGTGCACGACAGAGTGGAACATTTTAGAAATCACGATGTTATTCCCGCTCTCATCGCAATTGCTCCATGTGAAAGTCATGCCATGAATCCTCATAAACGCGTTAGTTCCCGTCGTCGCTTTTTAACCGACTCGGGTTCGATGGCCGCTTTAGCCATGATGCCCAGTGTATTCGTGCGAGCGGATATCCGAAGCATGAACCCGCTTGGCTATGTCGTCGGTGAACCGGTCATTGAGGGGATAGGTGCGAAGGTACTTGCCGAGGGTGGAAATGCAGTCGATGCCTTGATTGCGACTGCCCTCGCCGGAGCGGTCTCACAACCGCATCAAACTGGGATCGGTGGATACGGAACCCATGGCATATTCGCGATGGAGAAGGGGAAGCGGATCGCAGCATTGGATGCGAACTCGACCGCGCCGGCGGCCTTTACTGCCGATATCTTTAAGCCCGATTCGAATGGCAATGTTGAAGGAAGAAAAAACGACCATGGATGGCTTGCGGCTGGTGTTCCCGGTGTGATCGCAGGCTTAAAGCTGGCTCTCGATGAGTTCGGCACGATGTCATTCTCAGATATTCTCGCACCAGCGATCAAGCTCGCACGCGATGGCGTGCTTGTCAACAAGGCTTTGGCTGGTACGCTCGCTCGGACAGTGGCATTTGAACAGGATCCCGGTTCGGCAAAACTCTACTTACCCGATGGCGCACCGCCGAAAGAAGGTTCGCTTTGGAAGAATCCTGAACTTGCCGACATGCTGACGACTCTCGCAACGGCCAATTCGATTGAACCATTTTACCGCGGCGATATTGCGCAACAGATTGCTGACGCGTTTTCCAAAAACGATGGGTTGGTTACAACCAAAGACTTGGCTGCTTACCGAGCTCGGATCGTTGAACCGCTTAAGATGAACTTAGGCGAGCATACAATTTATACGCCACCATTGACTTGTGGTGGCGTTACGGTGTTCCAAGTTTTATCGATCCTAAAGGCCATGTCTTGGGATACGATATCCGACGAGCAATTTCGCCTTCAAGCTCGCATCGAAGCGACAAGGCTTGCTTGGCGCGATCGGCTTACGCTGCTTGGAGACCCGGCGTTTTCGAACGTTCCACAATTCAAGCTTTTGTCCGATGATTATGCCGCTGAGTGCGCAGAAAAAATCCTTGCAGCAGTGAAGGCGGGACAGATGCTTGAGCCGGACTTTAATACGACCACTCAAGGTGGCACGCTTCATTTCAGTGCCTGCGACAAACAGTGGAACATTGCCGCACTCACGCTGACGCACGGCAACAGCTTTGGTGCACAAGTTACCGTCGAGGGGCTCGGGCTAACACTCGGTCACGGTATGGCTCGCTTTGATCCACGCCCCGAACATCCGAATGCTCCAGGTCCAAACAAGCGTCCACTGCACAACATGGCGCCAATCATTGTCACGCAAGGCGGTCAGCCAGTCCTTGCTATGGGTGGACGCGGCGGTCGAAAGATCCCAAACACGATGCTTGATTTCTTAACCCATTTGCTTCTGCAAAAACGTTCCTTTGCCGACGCTCTTGCCGCCCCACGCCTACATACCGAAGGAAGTAAAGTCGTCTTCTTCCAAAAAGCTTGGCCGAAACCGACCATCGATGCGATTGCAAAGGTCGGGTATACAACCAAAGTCGACGCCGGTGCAACCCTCAGCGGTGTCGCCCTAGAAGATGGGCGTTGGATCGCAGGCATGCAGTAAAGCGGGTTCGCCACGATTTACGAAACACGCGACATCATGAATAGCATCTCTCGACAAATTTGTCTTGAGCGTTCGTCGTACATCGCTGATTCTTGAGTTGTGTCATCAGCAATTTTGGGATCCTCATAACGAATTGGAATACGAAGTTCGCAGCCCTTGACTAACGGACACGCTGCGTCGGCTTGAGAACAAGTCATGATCGCACAGTACCCTTTGGTTGGATTTGGTGCTTCATCATAGATCTTGGAGAAACAGATTTGAGGTGTTGCTTCATCGAAAGTCTTCACTTCGTAGTGAGGATTCGAAGACTCCGCATCATTGGACGCAATTGCTAAGCCACATCGTTTCATGGCCGCTACGGCACGCGGATTCAACGCGGTCGCTTCGGTTCCGCCCGAAAAAGTTTTGACGCCGGTGAGTCCATAGTATTCGGCCGCAACTTGCGCCCAGATCTGGGACAAATGGCTGCGACGCGAATTATGGGTGCATATGAAGGTCAAGTTAGCCGGCTTGGATTTAGATAGGCAAACACTCACGTATTGAGCGACAGTCTCGAGTTCCGACTTTCGATCAACGGGGATCGAAGGGAATTCTTCGATTCGGGCTTTCAAATACTGCTGCAAACTCGGATAGAACTTTGCGCGTGGCCCATTTTGAGTTGTCATGCGTTATATCCCTGTGTCTCTCCGTTGAAGGTTTTAAAAAGCTAGCACGCACGCTCCGAGGCTGCGATTATTTCAATGTCGCCCTACGCTCCGCGGCGGTAGCGTGCGTAATGAGACGATAATTTTCAAAACAGCGCGTTAAGCCGTGGGTCGTAGAATGTCAGTGTTTTGTAGCAATTGTTCAAGCCCTACTTTACCGACCGGAGGTTCCATTTGCCACGGAATGAGAACGGTCCGGTGCGATTGCAGTTCTACGACTTCGCGAATGTAGAGTTGCTCATGCAATTGACGTTCTCGCAAAAGCGGGTCTTGAATCGACAATGGCGATAAACACTGGTTGACTACCCATGCATACGGTTCGATTTCAGCCCGCCGAAGATCACGCTGCAAGGAAGCGGCCTCGTGCACCGGTGTTGCTTCGGGAAGCGTTACGATCAAGACTCGAGTAAAGTCCGGATCGCGCAGCCTTGGCAAAAGCTGCATCACCGCTTCGGGCATTTGGTTGGATTGTCGCGTTACTTCCCGATGATGGGCCATCGCAGAATCGAGTAACAACACAGTGTGACCAGTCGGGGCGGTATCGAGCACAACAAAGCCATGACTTCCTTCTGCGATAGCCTCCGCAAAGGCGAGAAACACAGCAATCTCTTCTGTACACGGAGAACGTAGGTCCTCCGCAAGAAGCAATTGGCCTTGTTCGTCAAGCCCGGTTCCGGCGGTGCGCATGACCTCAGCCGAATATTTCGCTGTTTCTACGACGGGATCGATTCGGCTAACAGTGAGATTCGTAAACGTCTCGCCCGCCACCGCGGCCGCGATGTGGGCAGCCGGATCTGTCGTCGAAAGATGGACCGCAAAACCTCGCTGAGCCAAAGCGACCGCAACTGCTGCCGCTACTGTCGTTTTTCCAACCCCTCCCTTCCCCATCGCGAGAATCACACCATGATTCTTCTCAGCTAAGTCATCAATGAGTTCGCCAAGTTGCAACGTAGCTTGAATGGAAGTACCGCCGGTCGCTTGAGTTTGAGTGTGGCATAGGCTTTCCACCTTTGACGTATTCATCGCCGACTGAAGGCCGATGTCAGGTTGTTGTTCCATTCCAAACGTTCGCAAAGCGTCGATACCAAGAATCCCTTTGCCAATCAGCGGAATGTTCGATCTTGGCAAATTCTTTAATGCTTCTGGAATTTCGTCCATTGCGCCCTGACCGCGCTTTTGCATAGCCATCGCGTATTGATCGGTTGAATCGGTCGCTTGAAAGACACCGTTGACGACCAGATGCTGATTCTTCACCCCAAGAAGAGCCAACTCTTGGCTCGTTCGGGCGGCTTCACGTAGCGCCGTCCCTTCAGCACGCGATACAAGTACGAGTGTCGTCACGGATGGATTGCCGAGAGCTTTCACCGTGTCGAGATAGAGTTTTTGTTGAGCTTGTAAACCGGCCAGCGGTCCAAGGCATGATGTACCAGTCGTGCTCTTTTCCATAAAGCCTGTCCATGCCGAAGGTAACGTCAACAAGCGAAGTGTATGTCCGGTCGGAGCAGTATCAAAAATCACATGGTCGAATTCGCGCGTCGCGGACGTGTCTCCTAAGAGTTTCGAAAACTCGTCAAACGCTGCAATCTCGAGCGTACACGAACCGGAAAACTGTTCTTCCATGCTCGCAATGGCCGCGACTGGTAACATGCCTCGATACGGTCCAACCATTCGCTCTCGATACTCAGCCGCAGATTTCTCGGGATCGAGGTTCATCGCGGAAAGTCGCGGAACCGAAGAGACAATGGTCGCATGGTTGCCAAGTGGAGTACCCAGAACTTCATCGAGATTCGATGCCGGGTCGGTGG
>JANOAI010000584.1:0-6455 GCA_031411055.1 Pirellulaceae bacterium | reverse complement strand
CGAGTCCGGGTAGGACCGTGATTGACACCCAAAGGGCGATTAAGGAGCATTGGCGTGCGTGCATAGCGATTTGAGTTTTTGGCGGGATTAAGGGCAGGAAGCATCATTATTGTAAACAAATGGTTCCTGGAGATGGCGAGGATTCAAAAAATCTTCCGACCGCAGATTAAATGGCTTTGAAAGTATTCAGAAAAGGGCCTGTTTGCTAGACTCTAGACTGTTGATGTCGATTGCGTTTCTAAACCAAGTTAATTGAATTTATGCGTTCGTTAATCTTTGCGCTGGTTATCGCCTTGCTTGGCGGTGGATTCGGTTTTTGGCGTGCCAACCGTGAGTGGAATCAATTCGGAGATGTGGTCGGTGACAATATCGATCCGAATATCATTGCGAAATCACTCCAGGATTCTTCTGGCTCAGTTCCAGTCAAAGAATCGACGGGAACGGTTTCAGCGGATTTGATCCCGAAAGTGGAGGTTGTCGGCGGAAGCGTCTTCGAATTCGGAACGATGCTTAAAGGGACCCAACGATCCCACGACTTCAGGTTAAAGAACAGCGGTAAGGCTAACCTGAATCTGGAAGTCCTCCGGAGCACCTGCAAATGCACCATTGGTACATTAGAGAAGTCTTCGTTGGAGCCGGGCGAAGAAACGGTTGTCAAACTTACTTGGAAGGGCGAAGGCATTCTCGAAGACTTCTCTCAGACCGCTACGATTGGCACCAATGACGATCGGAATCGCGAGGTCCAGCTTACGGTGCTCGGTAAGATTGGCAGTACCTATATGGCGGTCCCCAGTGAAATCAATTTTGGGGAATTTTCTTCTCGCGATTCCCTCGAGAAATCGTTCCAAGTCTTTAGCTTGGAAAATACGCCGCTGGTGGCGACTGCTTATTGGGCCGACCTCGACCAAGAGCAATTTAACGCAAGTTGCACCACCCGTAAGTTAGCTAGCGATGAATTCCCCGAATATGCAGATGCGCGCTATGTGGCGGAGGGAATCATCAAGGTCTCACCAGGAGTTCCGACGGGCCCGCTGAATGGTCAAATTCATATTGAAATTGGCGAGGACAAATTTCCGATGGCCATACGATGCACGGGAACCTGCGTTTCCGATCTGCGCATTTTAGCTGGCGCAAACTACAGTCAAAGATTGAACTTGCTCGACTTGCGACGCATTTCAAGTGCCGAGGGCTACACGACGAAGTTTCATATTGTGGCGAGAAACACCGATAACAAGAAGATTGAGGTCAAGCTAAAGGAAATCTTTCCAGCCGAAGTCGCTCAATTTCTCCAAGTTGAAGTCGGAGATTCGCTTGCAAAAGCCCAGCAAACGCTCTTCCCAATTACGATCAAAATCCCTAAAGATGCACCACAGGTTAGCTTTGCCGGCGGCAATGCCGATAACACTATCAAGATAACTTTCGAGACCAACCTAGAAACGGCTCGGGAGCTTCCACTTCAAGTACTTCTAACGATTACCGAGTAGTTCGAGCCTTCGAACAAGGATGTTTGCTTCATGATGACACGGAGGTTGGTTCGCCTATTGGGAGTCCTCACCATGCGCGACCATTTAGCCATCGAAACACCTTTTAAAGCAAGCTTTTCTTGTTTGGTTTTTTTTTCGATCGTTTTTGCTTGTTGGAGTGTCGTTTCAAGCATTGCTCAAGACCGAAATGGTTTGCAACCGCGAGTTCCTTTCAGGCCGGGGGCGATCAGGGCGTCGAATCCCGTTCAGGGTAATGCGACTCAGCCCCCCATCTCAAATCGAGGCGTAGCCGTCCCAGCCGCCAACCGTACGTCTTCGCCTCCAGCAGCTGCTAGCGAAACGAAACCCGCCGGACCGCAAGCCGAAATCGCTTCGAGTCCTTTAATCGACAGTCCGGTTGGGAGTCGCTCGCTTCTCGAGAAAACTCCTCCGCCGCCAAAGCCCAATTCAATCGTCGTGGCGACTGAAGCTGAAAAGAATCAAAAAATTGCGGAGGACTGGGAAAAGCCCTGGGCGTGTCTGTTTCTTACCGGCCGTCAACACGGATATATCGAACCCTGTGGCTGTACTGGTTTGGAAAATCAAAAGGGGGGGCTTAATCGCCGAGACACTTTGCTTACGTCGATCGTCGATCGAGGGTGGGATGTTGTCCCCATCGACATCGGTGATCAGGTTCGTCGCATAGGACGACAATCGGAAGTGAAATTTGCAAGGACGGCAGAAGCTCTCAAACTCATGGGCTACCAAGCTATTATGTATGGTCCTGATGAGCTGAAGCTTTCGTCAAGCGAGGTCCTCCTGCCTCTTACTGACATGACCGGAAATTTCAAAAGCCCATTTCTCGCAGCCAATGTCGAAGTCATGATTCCCGATGCGGTCGATCGCTTCAAAGTGATTCAAGTCGGTAATCGACGGATCGGAATCACGGGAGTCCTTGGCGACGATATGGTTCGCGATGCTCCGCAAGGCGACATCAAGATTTCAAGAGCCGAAGAATCGTTGGCGAGAGTCATCCCGACATTGCAATCCTCGAAGTGCGACTTTTTGGTGTTGATTGCTCATACCAATCTGCAAACGTCAAATGATTTAGCAACCAAGTTTCCGATTTTTGATTTGGTCGTCACTGCCGGTGGCTTTGGCGAGCCAACTTACAAGCCCGAACCCGTTGCAAATACCAAAACCGTCGTTCTCCAAGTTGGTGTTAAAGGGATGTACGCCGGAGTCGTTGGACTCTACGACTCACCGAACGAAAAAATCAAGTACCAACGAGTTGCGCTCAGTTCGCAGTTCGAGGATTCGCCAAGGATCATGGACATCTTCGCCAAGTACCAGAAAGAGCTCGAGCAACTCGGATTGAGCGGACTTGGATTGCGCCCCTTTAGCCATCCGACAACACGCGAATTTGTCGGTACCGAAAAATGTGGTGAATGTCACTCCAAAGCCTTTGAAGTTTGGAAAAACTCCCCGCACGCGCATGCGACGGATTCCATCGTAACGCCACCTGGACGGGGAGATGTTGCTCGACACTTTGATCCGGAATGTATTGCTTGCCACGTAACCGGCTGGAAAACGATTGGCTCCGATTCTCAGTTTCATCCGAATCCGTACGCGAGTGGGTTTATCTCGCTTGAGAAATCACCGCATCTCCTTGGCAGCGGCTGCGAAAACTGCCACGGACCTGGCTCACAGCATGTTGCAGCTGAAGAAGGAGTGATTGAGGCTAACGATGAACTCATGGCCAAACTGCGTCGTGAAATGCAATTGCCGCTCACATCCGCGCAAGATAAATGTTTAGAATGTCACGACATTGACAACAGCCCTGCTTTTCATGAAGAAGGAGCTTTTGAGAAGTACTGGAAACGTATCGAGCACCATGGCAAAGACTGACCATCGAATTGACCTTCGCAGCGACACCGTCACGCGTCCGACCTCTGAGATGCGACACGCCATGGCAGCTGCGGAAGTCGGCGACGCGGTCATCGACATCGATCCAACGACGAACGAGCTCGAAGAGCGAACAGCGGCCATGCTTGGCAAAGAAGCCGCTCTCTTCATGCCCAGCGGCAGTATGACCAATCAAATTGGCATTCGAGTGCATTGCGAACCTGGCGACGAATTTCTATGCGAATACAGCTCGCATATCTACGTTTACGAACAAGGAGCATTCGCGCAACTCAGCGGTCTTGTCGCTCATACGGTGCACGGTCGAGACGGTATCCTGGATGTTGAACAGTTGTATTCTTGTGTTCGTGTTGGCAATGACCATACTGTCCGAACGCGACTTGTTTGCCTTGAGAATACTCACAATCGAGGGAGTGGTCGCATCTTTCCCTTGGCCAATATTCAAGCGATAGGTGACTGGGCACGTAAACAACAGCTCAGCATGCACCTGGATGGGGCTCGGCTTTGGAATGCGGTGGCTGCGACCGGTATTTCCGAGAAGACTTGGGCTGATTCGTTTGATTCCGTGAGCGTTTGCTTTAGCAAAGGACTGGGAGCGCCAGTGGGTTCCTGTTTGGCTGGTAGTACCGAATTTATTCGTAAAGCCAAACGAGCTCGTAAACTCTTTGGCGGTGGTATGCGCCAGTCTGGAATCCTTGCGGCCGCGGCCCTCTATGCGCTCGATCATCATCGCGAGCGACTGGTAGAGGATCATCGCAATGCAACGACATTGGCTGAAACGATACAGAAGTGTGACGGATTGACGTTGGTGCCAGAGAGCATCGATACCAACATTGTGATTTTCGAGCTCGACCCGTCGATGGGGACGGCTTCTGAATTTATTGCCAAGCTTCAATCGCGAGGTGTAAAGGCCATGGCTACAACCAACAGCAACGTTCGGATGGTCACTCATCTCGATGTGTCGGCGGCGCAAATTGACGAAGCCTGCGACGCGATCCGTCATGCTGCGTCATAGCCTTTGAGGCGGCTCATTGTTGTGGCTCACCCATTGGAAGGACGAGAGCGTTCGGTCCGGCAAGCGTCAGAGCCTTGTGAAAAGTCGGCTTTTTCGTGGTAGAATCGTCTTCGGAGGCGGGGCAACCTTGTATGGACTCCGATTGCCTATTTTTGGCCTTCCAGGTATCCTCTTGGCGACTACGGTGGTTCGTTTATTTAGCTTTTTCCTCTGTTTTGGGCCTGTCAAGAAAATACTATGTCAGTTCAAGCACCCAGCCTTTCAAAAGTTGCGATCGATACCATTCGAACCCTAAGCATGGATGGGGTGCAAGCCGCGAACAGTGGTCATCCGGGGACGCCGATGGCTTTGGCACCAGTTGCTTTTCAGCTTTGGACGGAGAATCTCCGATACGATCCGGCCGCACCGTTGTGGCCAAATCGTGACCGTTTTGTCTTATCTTGCGGTCACGCTTCGATGCTCCTTTATTCGTTGATTCACCTGGCTGGAATTCGCGCGACCGATGCTTCGGGCAAAGTGACTGCTCAACCCTCGCTTACGATCGAAAATCTCAAAAACTTCCGCCAGCTGCACAGTCCCTGTGCCGGTCACCCTGAGTATGGTTATGCCGCCGGAATTGAAACAACCACTGGTCCTCTTGGCCAAGGGGTAGGGAATTCGGTTGGGATGGCGATCGCTTCGAAGCATCTCGCCGCTCGCTTCAACAAACCCGGTTTTGAACTCTTTGATTTTAGGACCTATGCCCTCTGCGGCGACGGCGATTTGATGGAAGGTGTTGCTTGCGAATCAGCCTCGATCGCTGGTCACCTCAAGCTATCGAACCTCTGTTGGATCTACGACGATAACGGGATCACCATCGAAGGTCATACCGATCTCGCGTACAGCGAAAATGTTCCTGAAAAGTTCCGCGGGCTAGGTTGGAATGTCATTTCGGTGGCCGATGCAAACGATACGAAGTCGTTACAAGCCGCCTTCGACGGCTTTAAAAAGACTTCCGATAAGCCAACGCTCATTATCGTCAAGAGTGTGATCGGTTTCGGTTCGCCAAACAAAGCCAATACGCACGGCGCCCACGGGGCTCCGCTTGGTGATGAAGAGATTCGGTTGACGAAGGCCGGCTATGGCTGGCCTGAAAATGAGAAGTTTCTTGTACCGCCTGAAGTGCCCGATCACTTCCAAAAAACGATGGGCAAACGAGGCCAAACTGCCAGTAGTGCTTGGACGAAGCTCTTCGCCGACTACACGGCCAAGTTTCCCAAGGAAGCAGCCGAAGTTCAATCTATTCTTGATCGCAAGCTTCCTGAAACTTGGGACGCCGGTTTGAAGCCATTCCCAGCCGATCCGAAGGGGCTCGCAACGCGAGTCAGCTCCGGTAAAGTCCTCAACATGCTCGCGCCGCATATTCCAGCCATGATCGGTGGCTCAGCCGACTTGGCACCATCGACAATGACCTTGCTTGACGGCCAAGCTGGCTTTGCACCTGGTCATTACGAAGCTCGCAATATGCACTTCGGCATTCGAGAACACGGCATGGCCGCCGTTCTGAACGGAATGACGTTGAGCGGTCTCCGGGCTTACGGCGCGACTTTCTTCGTCTTTACCGACTATATGCGACCGTCGATGCGTTTGAGTAGTGTCATGCATCAACCGGTTCTGTACGTGCTTACGCACGATTCGATCGGACTTGGCGAAGATGGACCGACGCATCAGCCGGTGGAACACCTGGCAGCTTGTCGAGCGATCCCGGGGTTGTACGTTTTCCGTCCGGGCGATGCGAATGAGGTGATTCACAGTTACAAAGCCGCCATGAAGCTTAGTAATCATCCTTCGGCCATGGTTTTATCGCGTCAAAACGTTCCAACCATGGACCGAACCGTGGTTGGAAGTGCCGAAGGGGCCGAGAAAGGCGGATACGTATTGATCGATTGCCAAGGGACACCACAAGTCATCCTCATGGCTTCTGGCTCAGAACTTCCAATCGTCGTACAAGCTCAACAAAAGCTGTCGGCTGAAGGCATTCGGGTTCGAGTTGTCAGCATGCCATGCTTCGAGTT
>JANOAI010000583.1:0-2927 GCA_031411055.1 Pirellulaceae bacterium | reverse complement strand
GAAGCCTCGACGCCGCAAGGCAACATTGGCGTTCAGGTATGGATTAATCAAGGTTCTTACGCGGGAGACGGTAAAGATGGCGCTGATGCCCAAGAGGGTCAAGCACCGAAAAAGCCAAAGAGGACGTATAAAAGGTAACGCAACCCGCGGGAACAAGGTCGTCTTTGGAGAATTCGGTCTGCAGTGTATGCAGCCAGGTTGGATTCGAGCTCAGACGATCGAAGCGGGTCGTATCGCGGCCAATCAATACGTTCGTGGCGAAGGTCGGTTGTACATACGAATTTTTCCAGACAAACCAATTTCCTCGAAACCCCTCGAAACGCGAATGGGTAAAGGGAAGGGTGAGCCAGAATACTGGGTCGCTGTGGTGAAGCCTGGGACAATTATGTACGAGTTGGCTGGTGTGACGGAAGCACAAGCGAAAGTTTGTTTCGCTCGTTTGTCGGCTAAAATGCCTGTCAAAGTACGTATGGTTCGTCGCCGTCCGGCTTAGTTTTTAGAGAGTGTGAGACGAGATGAAAGTTAGCGAACTTAGAGAAATGAATGACGAGCAGTTAGAATTAACTGCTCGCGAAGCGGCGGAGACGATGTTTCGTCTGCGGATTCAAGCTGAGACGGAGCGTATGGACGTTCCTTCCCAGATGCGACGCAACCGACGTTTGATTGCTCAAGTGCGAACGCTCCAAACGGAGCGGGTTCGCTCGGGCAAGTAATAGACAATCCGCGCAGCCGCGGCGAGCCCAGTGCTCGGAACAAAATAAACGGAGCCGATGGCTCGATTAGACAGAGCCGATGGCTCGATGATTACTGAACAGTTTTTTGATCGTTTTATCGAATTGGGTTGATAAAAGACTATGCCCCGTCGAACATTAGTTGGGATTGTAACTCGCGATGGCGCCGCTAAAACGCGTCGGGTCGAGATTGAGCGACTCGTTCGCCATCCCAAATATACGAAAATCATTCGCCGTAAGACGGTTTGCCACGTCCACGACGAAAACAATGAATCCGCCATGGGTGACAAAGTCGAGATCGAAGAATCGCGACCGTTGTCCGCTTTAAAACGCTGGACATTGCTCCGCGTTGTTGAAAAGAGCAAGGAAGTCGACTTGGCGAAGCTGAAGGCTGCTCGGTCGACTGTGACGGAAGAGCAAAAGGCTTTAGAGAACGTAGCATCATCGAAAGAGGGAGCTTCGTAGTTAAATGATCCAACAAGAATCGCGACTAGTCGTCGCCGACAATACAGGCGCTAAAGTAGTGATGTGCATCAAGGTACTAGGTGGTACACGCCGTCGTTACGCAAGCATTGGTGATGTGATCATTTGCTCAGTGAAGAGCGTGATTCCAGGTAGTGAAGTCAAGAAGAAGGCGATTGTTCGAGCGGTCATCGTTCGCACAAAGCAGCCGACCCGTCGTGCTGATGGAAGCTATATCCGCTTCGATTCGAACGCGGTGGTTTTGGTTGACAAAGATAGTAACCCACGCGGGACGCGTATCTTTGGTGCAGTGGCTCGCGAACTTCGCGAAAAGAGCTACACCAAGATTGTCTCGCTAGCGAGTGAGGTAGTTTAAGATGCTTATTCGCAAGAATGATACGGTAATCATCCTTTCAGGCCGTGATGCTAAGCAGCAAGGTCGTGTTCTGGAAGTTGATCGCAAGAATAACAAAGTGATCGTCGAAGGTTTGAATCGAGTTTTGAAGCACGTGAAGCGCTCAGCTCGCAATCCTCAAGGTGGTCGCTTGTCGAAAGAGACCGGCATCGACGCAAGCAAAGTCGCGATCGTTGATCCGCAGACTGGCAAGCCAACCCGAATTGGCGTGCGTATTCTGCCGGACGGTTCGAAAGAACGATATAGCAAGAAGAGTGGCGTTTCGTTGGGCACGCTTTCGCCTGCTCGATCCGCCCGAGCCGCGAAGGCATAGTCTAGATTTCAATAGTTCACAGTGTTCCGCGTTGAGTGCGGCTTAGGTTAAGACGATGGTTCCTCGATTACAACAACGTTTCAACGACGAATTTCGCCCGAGGTTGGCGGAAGAACTCGGTATTAGCAACGTCAATGCGATTCCTAAGTTAGATAAGATCATTATCAACATGGGTGTCGGCTCTGCGATGCAAGACAAAAAGCATCTTGAAATCGCTGCTGAAGCGATGGCCGATATCGCTGGTCAAAAACCAGTTTTGACGATCGCACGGAACTCGGTAGCTGGATTTAAGCTGCGAGAGGGTGTCGCGATCGGTTGTAAAGTGACTTTGCGACGAGCCATGATGTATGAATTCATGGATCGCTTGGTCTCGATCGTTTTGCCTCGCGTTCGCGACTTTCGCGGAGTGAGCCGAACGGCCTTTGATGGGCGAGGCAATTATAGCCTTGGCCTATCCGAGTTGTTGATGTTTCCTGAATTGAATTCTGACAAGTACACCCGTACTCAAGGAATGAATATCGTAGTGGTAACGACGGCCGAAACAGACGAGCAAGCGTTTAAGCTTCTTGAAATGTTTGGAATGCCGTTCCGAGCCCCAAAGAAGGCGAAGGCAACAGCCTAGCCAAGATAACGCAGGTCGTTGACTTGCGAAACAACCGCGAACGTGTGTTCGCAGAATCGAATCAATTTGTAAGACGTGTCCTTTTTCTTGGTTCTAACCGAGCTGGATTCATTACCTGTGGCAAGCAAAAGCAAAATCGCTAAAGCAAACCGTCCGCCGAAGTTTTCGAGTCGACAAGAGCATCGCTGCAAAATTTGTGGCCGTCCTCGTGCTGTGTACCGTAAGTTTGGAATTTGTCGTATTTGCTTTCGCAATCTTGCCGACCAGGGTTTGATTCCTGGTGTCCGTAAGGCTAGCTGGTAATAGGAAAGGGGAGCGAGCAAAGAATTATGTTAACCGACCCAATAGCTGATATGTTGACCCGAATTCGCAACGCCGTTCGTA
>JANOAI010000582.1:0-2704 GCA_031411055.1 Pirellulaceae bacterium | reverse complement strand
GGGCGAGACTACCAGACCGGATTGCTTCTAAAGCGCTGGTCAGCAGAAATTCCTCTCGGAGTGTATCCAAACCCGGTGTACCGGGATAATTGCTGCGTATAAAGTTTAGGTGCTCGAAGGCCGGAGCAAATTGTCGCTCGTTCAGCAGACGTTTGGCTTCCGAAAGAAGCAATGCTTCGTAACGTTCAAACTTAGCGATATCTTTCCAGTCGATGTGATAGACACGATCTGGGTAGATAAAAAGTTTCACTTCAATTTTGGTATCAGGCTCAGGAGCATTCGGAATTTTAGTCCCCGGAAAAACGCGAAACTCTGCGCTTTTCCATTGGCTGGTCAGCGTGATAAAATCGAATGGTTCGTCGTCCAGGATCGAGCTCTCGAAGCGTGGTTTCGACTTCGCGTCTTGAGCAAACGAAGAAGTGGATGCGGCGTAAGCGAGGACGCAACACGCGATTGCGAGCCGAAACATCACGGTGCATCCTCGGCAATCGAAGCAAGGGTTTTTGCGATCGGGATGGCCACCAACGTCCCTTCTGCTCCAGGAAGAAGCAGAGCTGGGCCAAAGACAACGGGTGAACCTGACAGAGGTTCACCAGTGAAGATCTGTGCGCGTACTTTACCGGTGCTCGCGATGATTCGACAGAGGGTCCCGTTCGTAGTGCAGAAGAGTATATCTTCGCCTTCGCGAATGGGAGGGCCAGCTACAGCCACACGGCCTATGTCGGTTTTCCAGAGCAACTTCCCCGATTTATCGAAAGCGACTAAGCCCGCCGTTTCTGAGTAGGCAACGAAAGTATTGTCAACGGCATAGGGGCCCCACGTCACGCGTCCGTCGATATCCGCGCCTTCGATGCGCTTTAGATCAGAGCCTTGATAGAATTCGATGCTGTCCTGAGCGTCCCCGCGAGCAATACCGCAGACAACGTCCTCAGCGACCGCAATTCGTTGCTTCCAGGGACGCTCGGTCGTCGTTTTAGATAACTCCTTGAGTTGTTTGCCGACGGACAAACGATAGATTGCATTTTGGTTTGTCGCCCCGATCACGGTTTTTTTATCGGCGAGAATTGCTGGAGAAACCCAGGTTGTTTTGCTACCCACGGCAAGGGTCGGCTGGAACGGTTGTGTAATTTGTTTGCCAGTTGCTGGATCGACGTAAACCAACTGTCCGTTGTCGAGTGGAACAACAACACCTTCATCCGTAGCCACCGCTTCCCCGGAAGGTATGCCATTGCTGATTTGCAACGAGCTCACTAGTAACTGATTGCCTGTCGCACCATTCGGGTCAAAGATCGCTATCTGGGTCCCTTGCTTTTCATTGAGATAGGCGACACGATTGTCGCCGAGAGCGACCGGATGAGTGAATCGCATCGTTCGCTGGTTACGACCTGGATTCTCTTTTGCCGACAGGGGCTTACCGGCAGCCAATGCCGCATTATCGACGCTAAACAGAGCTGCTTGTGAGTTGACGACCAAAAGGTTCTTGGGAGTGGCGAAAACGCCAATAATGGGAACTCCCAAATCTACTTCCCAAAGTGGTTTACCAGTCTGAGCCTGCGTCGCGGCGATGCGCACGCCCTCGGTGCCACGGACGACGCGTGAATGAAACACGATGTCTTCGATCTTGACCGGTTTTCCGACAAACTGGTCTTCGTCTTCGATGACCCAATCACGCACCAGCTTTTGCCCGCTGACTTGGATTTGAAAATGGGCAAACCGGTTCGATGCGACCCATAGGTCGTTCCCGATCACTAAGGGCCAAGCGGATCTCGGCTTTGCTTCATTTTTTTCTAAGCCGGCGACCCGGTTGAGTTTGTTTTTGTTGCTGGCCGGTTCGACATCGAACGCAACGGTCTCACCAAGATCGGTCATAACGACTAAGCGACGGCCGTCGAGGCTTGGGGGAATGGTGATATGCCCTTTCATGGCGACTGGTGCTTGGCAACGCTCAATGCCGGCACCTTGTTCGTTCGTTTTGAAAATATGAATACGGCTCGATTCGGCTTCGTAGTTTTCAAAAACGAAAAAGAGGCCGAGCGAGTGGATGGGGGGAACGGCGATCGTCCCCGCCGAATGTCCTAGGAAGTAAACCTCGGTACAGTTTCCATCGCCTCGTTCGAGCACATAAATATTCGAATGATCACCAGCTACATATCGTGCTGGTTTGTTCAATGAACCGGCTACCCCAACATTCAGCTGCTGCGGAAGTTGCTTGCTCCATTTCGATTGAGATGTATCCAAATCAATGGCCGTAACGCGACCATCGGCCGTCGCAACAAAAACGGTATTTCCATCGATCTGTGGATGGACGATCTTCGCTCCAAAATCGAGTTCCCATAGACTCGTTCCGTCCTGTCCTGAAAGCCGGGCAAGGACATTGCGATCTGGAATTTCGATCAAGCAGTCCGAACGAGCCTCGTTAGAAATACGAATCGGTTCAGAAACATTTTCAAAACCGACATAGCGACGCCAAAGGACTTGGCCATCTGTCCCTCGCAAGCCATAGATCGAACCTTTAGCCTTTACAAAGAAAATGGTTTCAGGATCCAAATTCGGAGACTCGACGTTCTTTTTACTCGCTATGTTCTGCTTGAAGAGCAAGACGCTCCGACTAGGGGATGCATTCGACTTCGGATCGACTGTGGTCGGAGTCGATGAAGCCGCCTTGACCGCCTCACGCTGAAGTTCGGTTGCCTGCTTTTGGAGT
>JANOAI010000581.1:0-13352 GCA_031411055.1 Pirellulaceae bacterium | reverse complement strand
GCCTTGACCGCCAGGTCCAGCTTGTCCCGGTCCACCAGGACCACGTCCTCCTTCTGGACCACGATCACCCGTCGGACGATCACCATCGGGTCGTCCGCCTTGAGGACGCGCTCCGTCTGGTCGTCCACCTTCTGGGCGAGCACCGTCTGGTCGTCCACCTTCAGGTCTTGCTCCATCAGGACGTCCGCCTTCTGGTCTTGCACCGTCTGGTCGTCCGCCTTCAGGTCTTGCTCCATCGGGACGTCCTCCTTCAGGGCGAGCACCGTCTGGACGTCCGCCAGGGCCTCGATCACCCATCATCCGAAAGTTCGGCATCATTTCTTCGGACGTGACTTTTCCATCATTATTCTTGTCGAGACTCTTCAACGCTTTTGTCGCATTCGCAATCTCGTCGGCGGAAAGTTCGCGGTCATGATTGCTATCGAGCGCCTCGATGATTGGGATCATACCAGGGCGAAAGCCTTCACCCGGTCGTCCGCCAGGGCCGTCGGGGTTACCGCGTCCGGGCGGGCCATCTGGTCGGTCAGGGTTTCCAGGTGGTTGAGCAAAGGTCATCGATGATCCGATGACCGTCATGAATGAGAGAAACCAGGTGAGCTTGCGCATGGCTTGAACTCCGTTGAGAGGAAAAGAATTTTTTGTAACAGGAGTAAAGAAACACACTGGTTCACGAAGAGTTTCGGATGAATCCAATTTTTTTTCGCCCCGCTACGGTAAACAGGGTCGCTTGGCGGTCTCCACTCGAGCTTACGTCGAGAGCGATTTCGAGACATCGGTGCGATAAGCGACCAGGGCTGGGATAAGGCCGGCCAGGATTCCTACGAGAACCAGTCCAGGAATGACCCACAACTCGTTCGGGTAATGGACACTTAAGAACGAGATTTGGACGCCGGTTCTCGATTCAATCATCGGGCTCATCGCTGCAGCAATGCCATGTCCGGCCATCCAACCCAAAACGCCTCCCGCTACGGCGATCAAGACCGATTCGCACAGGATGATGATGAGGACGGTATCTCGAGATGCCCCCAGAGCTCGCATGACTGCAATATCGCGAGTCCTCTGGTGCATCGAGTTGTAAATGCTCACCAGAATGCTGACCGCACTCACGAGACAAACGAGGAGCGTGAGGACTAGAAGTGCCCACTGAACAGGTTCAATGTAGATTTGGAGTAGCCCATTAATTTCTCCGATCGGAGAAACGGCTTGCGCATGCGGCGTCTTATTTATCTGCTGCATCAAATTGGCGTTAAAGAGCGATTGGGTTCGAAAAAGGATGGCGGTGATCTCGCGCTTATCAATGGCCAGCCGTTTGAGTTCCGGCTTTTCTGATTTCGTGAAGGCGTCAGATGTTGAGTCACTTTTCTTCGGGCGTTTCTCGAGCCCTGATTCTTCATCGCGTTCCGGGGCGGCATGTCCTTCGAGAAGGTAAAACCCTTCGAGGTTGATAAATGCGGCTCGATCATTGGGTGTCCCAGTTGGATTCAGGATTCCGACGATCGTAAAACCTTCTTTGTGAATATCGCTCCCCTCGCCATGGGAGGCGTTAATCTTATCGCCTATTTTGAGCTTCAATTCGCGTGCGACTTGAGATCCGACAACGGCCTCGAAGAAGCCATGCTCGGGAGATTCTTCGACAAAGTTGCGTCCTTGAGCGAACGTGTACTCTTTGTTGTTGAGTTCACCGTGACGCAGCAAATTGAAAAATTCGGGAGTCGTTCCGACTGCGCGAAAACGATCGACATAATCGCCAAGGCAAATCGGGATGGCAAAACCATCGCGGGAGAACATCGCATAGACGCCCGGACGATCGGGGTCTTTGAGTTCCCCGCCCAGTTTAGCGTATTGCTCTTGGCGTTCGTTGCCGGGAAGAAACTCAAGATAGTAACTGTACTTGAGATTCTCGATCGGCTTGCTCAGATAGTAGACTGAATTGAATACCAGCTGAGTCGAGCTGCCTTTGGAGCCGATTAGCAGGTTGTAGCCAACGTTGCTATTGCGTTGAAGGGACTCATTGATAATGCCTGAAATGCTCATCACGAGCACCGTCAATGCGACTCCCAAGGCCATCGACATGATGGTGAGAAAGCTTGCGAGGGAACGAAAACGCAAGTTGCGCCAAGCGATATACAGCAAGTTCATAGAGGTACTTCAGCCGAAGCTACGGCTCGATTAAGAGTTTCCAAGCGATCAACGCGATCGAATTGGGCCGCGATCAGATCCGAATGGGTAACCAACAACAACGCTACTTTTTCGTCTCGGCACACTTCTCGCAAAAGATCAATAATGCGTTGCTGATTGGCAGGATCCACGTTAGCAGTCGGTTCATCGGCCAACAAGAGTTTTGGGCAATTCGCTAACGCTCTGGCGACGGCAACACGCTGTTGTTGGCCAACGGAAAGCTGCGACGGCTGATGATGCATTCGATCCGAAAGACCAACTCGGTGAAGTAGATCGATTGCTCTGTCTGGTTGATACTTGCCTCGACCAAAGGTCATCCCTAGGCGAACATTTTCGAGGGCGGTGAAACCTGGAATGAGATTAAATGATTGAAAAACATAGCCGATTTTTGCGGCTCGGACTCGATCGCGTCCGGCTTCACTGAGCGCGGTGAGATCATTTCCATCAATGGAAATCTTTCCGCTGTCGGCCCGCGTAATCCCGGAGATCACATGGAGCAAAGTTGTCTTACCGGAACCACTTTCGCCGCGCAGGACCATTTGCTCAGCGGCCCCAAGACGGAACGATTCGATATCAAGGACGACAAGTTCGCCGCCAGTCGGTTGAGGATAGGTCTTGCGAAGGTTTTCAAGGATCAGCATCAAGCTACTTTCTACGCATGGCTCGTTGAATTTCCCGTTGGGCGTCGTTTTTCTTTAGGATTTCACGTTTGTCGTGTTGTTTCAGCCCACGACATAGTCCGATGACACATTTGGCAAGTCCGCGCTCATTGAAATACATTTTCAGAGGGACCAAGGTCAGTCCTTTTTGGCTTGCCTTACCGCTGAGACGGAGGAATTCACGTTTGTGCATCAGCATCTTCCGCACCCGTGTCGGTTCGTGATTCCAGGTGCAGGCTGGTTTGTACTGACCAATATCGCACCCAACGAGCCATAGTTCGCCGTTTCGAATTCGCCCGTAGGCTTCTTCAAGCGAACATTTACCGTCGCGGAGGCTTTTGACTTCGCTACCGTGTAAAACCATACCGCATTCGACCGAATCGAGAACCTCATAGCGATGACGAGATTTGCGATTCTCAGCAATCATGCGATGCGTTGGACCGGCCTTGGATTCAGGCTTGGGTTTGGGTTTCGGGGGGGCTGTAAGCTGGACGTTCTTCTTGGACACGAGATGAGCCGGCAAAGGGTGGGATTATGACGATCGTACGTTCAAAACCGATTTTCGGTTTAGATTTAGCGGTTGCCTAGAGCTTCGAGAAGCCCATCGAACGGCACAATGTGAAAAACTAGGGGGGAAACCGTTCGATTCTTTGACACTGGATCGCCATGACCTAGGTTTGTTTGTCGTTTTAAAGGCGAACATCCCCTGAATTTTCGAGTTATGGTTCACACCGAGCCCAAAAACATACCTGAAATCGAGTCGTTTGAGGCGAAAGCACCCAACCAAAGGTTAGATGCTTTGCCATTAACTATCGAGAAATCGCCATCCATGCCCTCCTTGGGGCGTAGGCTCGGGGTTTATATGGGCCTTCTAGTCTCGCTGCGAGCGAAACACGCACCAACAGCGGCGCACTCCCTTCGGGTGGCTCACAATTTGTCGGCCTGGGGGTTGTACTACAATCTTCCTGAAGAAGCTCTCTGCGAAATCGAGTTGGTCGGGCTGCTCCACGATATTGGCAAGATCGGAATTCCGGAGCGGATTCTCCAGAAACCAAGTCACCTCCTTCCTGAAGAGCGAAGTCTCATCGAGCTTCATCCACAGGTTGGATTGGAAATTTTGGCAGCGACGGGTATCCATTCGACGGTCCTGGACGCACTTTCGAAGATCGGCGCCTGGTTTGATGGATCGAATCGAGTTGGCGATACCTCGAGCCTTCCGCTGCACCAGCGAATTCTATCGATCGCCGATGCGTTTGATGCGATGACTTCCGAACAACCGTACCGTCGTGCGATGAAGACGCAAGACGCACTCGATGAACTTCGTCGAGCAAGCGGTCGCCAGTTCGATGCCAAGCTGGTCGAATCGTTCATCGAAGTCGTTCATAACACAGACGAAACCCTCCGTCAAAAGGTGCAGTCACGTTGGCAAGATGTCGAATGTACGCGAGCGCTGTCACCACTTTTTGACAATCAAGGTACCAAGGACTCCGATGGCAGCGTCGCGATCCGCGCGCTGAACGGTGTCTTTCATCGCAAAATGATGGACCATATGAACGACGGTGTTATTTTCGTGGATACGGAGATGCGCATCTTGGAGTGGAATCAGGCCGCCGAGCGAATGACGGGTATTCCACGATCGGCTGTCCTTCATCAAGAATGGTATCCTAACTTGGTCGGACTTAGCGACCAAAGGGGCAAGGCAATTGATCAAAGCCAATGTCCTATTCAGCGAGCCATGAAAGAGGGGAAGAATTCAAATCAACGGCTGCGTCTGCAGCCTCCCGGCGGAACGCATTTAAAAATCGACGTCCAACTCATGCCGATCTTCGATGATCGAGCAGTACTTTGCGGTGGGGCGATGCTCATGGGGGATGCTTCCGATCAAGCAGATCTTGAAGAGATGGTGCTCGAGCTGCACACTCAGGCCACACAGGATCCGCTCACAAGAGTCGCCAACCGAGCAGAGCTGAACCGGTGTTTGCCAAAGTTCGTCGAAAAATGTAAATCGAAACGACGACCTGGTTGCGTCATTATCTGTGATATTGACTTCTTTAAACGGATCAATGATACGTTTGGCCACGCCGCTGGAGACGAAGCTCTCAAAGTCTTTGCTTCGGTCCTCAAGAATGAATCGCGTGAATCAGACCTCGTCGCTCGCTACGGTGGCGAAGAGTTCGTCATTCTTTGCGATAACTGCGATGTGCCATCCGCAGTTCGAGTTGCCGAATCGATTCGCGCTCGATTGCAACGAACACCGATCGAGGCCATCAAGGGAAAAGTGATCACTGCCAGCTTTGGTGTTGCCGAGGTCGGTCCAGAGGATCTTGCCGAAGAGCCTTTAGATCGAGCCGACCATGCGCTCCTGGAGGCAAAACAAACAGGCCGCGATCGCGTTCTGACGGCACGCGGTAAAGAAACCGCAGCTTCGAACGACAAAACCGACCAGTCAAATGACAACGGACTCGCGACTTCATCTTGGTTAGACTGGTTCGGGGGCGGAGCCGCAACTCCGCTCGTCAGCGTTGACTTGATCGCGAGCGTTCATCGCGATATCGTCATTGAAAAGCTGAAGGGCTTTGTCTCGGAGAGCAAAGCTAACCTCTTGTCGATCGATGCGGATGCTGTTCATATGCGAGTCGATTGTCGCACTGCACCGATGCAGCGACGGAACAATGATCGCCCCACTGTTTTCGAGATTAAGCTTGCACTGATCGATGTCGAGCGAGTCGGAAGTAACCGCAATCAGGGCTTTCAAAGAATGACTCAACTGAAAGTCGATATCTACCCGGTCCGAAATCGCGATCGCCGAACCGAAGCGCTCATCGATCAAGCCAACCGATTGCGAATTAGCTTCCAGTCATTTCTTGTAGCGCACGAGCTCGATCAAGCGACTCGTGAAAATCTCATCCCGATTTACAAACCGGGCAAAGACGGGCGTTAGTCGCCGGTGTCATGGCTTGGCCATGCCTTGATTCACAAGCCAAGCTTTGCAGACCTCGGACCAGTTCCGAGTGCCGGGAATGCTTGCTCCCAAGCCAACGCCGTGCTTTCCTTTTTGAAAAATATGCAGCTCGCCAGGGACTTTGTGGCGAACCATGGCCGAATAAAACGCAAGGCTATTGTCCGGGTGCACAACGGTATCTTCTTGGGTATGAAACAAAAAGGTTGGCGGAGTTTCAGGGGTGACTTGTTTATGATTGTCGAGCAACGCTAACAGTTTTGGATCAGGCTCGGCACCAAGCAGATTCGTCCGACTGCCAGCGTGTGTGTATGACTCCGACATCGCAATGACGGGATAGCAAAGGATGCCGATGTCCGGACGCGAGCTTTGCTTGGCAATGGGGTCTGGGGACAAAGTATCGCCAGCATCGAAGTGTGTGAGAACGGTCGAAGCCAGATGCCCTCCGGCAGAAAAGCCGATAATGCCAACCTTGTTTGAATCAACGTGCCACTCGGTCGAATTGGCTCTTGCGATTCGCACAGCGCGTTGTGCATCCAGCAGCGGGGCCGGATGACCATATCCGTCCTTTCGAGTCCGATACTTGCAAATCAGTGCGTGCATGCCCATCGAATTTGCCCAGCGAGCGATTTGATGTCCCTCGTGATCGATCGCTAACCCTCCATATCCGCCGCCGGGAAGAATGACGAGGCAAGGCCGAATTTCCTCGTGAGTCTCGTTCGGAGGGAGCAAGTACAAAAGTCCATTGGGATCATCTTTGGGCTCAGTGCCGGTCGCCTCAGGAGCTTTGCCATTCCAAAGGGAAATGGTTTGGAAATCTTCGTGCGCAGGGAGAGGGGACTTCCAGAAACCGATAAACAAAAGCACAGCTATCTTCGACAGGTTGGAGCATCGCATAAAAAGCTCGAAGGTAATAATCCGACTCGTACACCATCGCTAAAGTCGGGCTCTTGCTCAAATGGCTGGTAAGCGAGCCAGTATCCAGTATGAGGAGTGCCACTTCGCTCAATGCGAGTACGATTCCGGATAGGGAAATGAGGGCGGAAGGGTGAAATTGTAGCGACTCGTTGACGACTTCTCACGCTCCAAGGATACTCTAAACCTCGATTTGACCGACGAATTGTTGGATTTGGCTATTCCAGATCCTGTTTTTTAAAAGGTATGAAAGCTCCAATGGCACACGAAGTTACTTTGATCACTGGCGACGGGACGGGTCCTGAACTTTCGATGGCGGCTCGCAAGTGTGTCGATGCGACGGGCGTGAAGATTAACTGGGACGTTCAAGAAGCCGGTGTCGACGTCATGGCGAGACTCGGAACGCCGATTCCAGATAGCACCATCTCCAGTATCAAACGAACAAGATGCGCATTGAAAGCCCCGATAACGACCCCGGTTGGCTCCGGCTTCCGCAGTATCAATGTATATTTGCGACAAGAGCTTGGCCTTTTCGCCTGCATCCGTCCCTGCAAACTGTACCCGGGTGTACGAACTTACTTCAGCGAAACGGGGCTTGATCTGGTCATCGTACGTGAAAATACCGAAGATCTTTACGCGGGCGTTGAATTCGAAGCTGGCAAGCCAGAAACGCAACAGTTAATTGACTTCATCAACGGCCTCCCAAGCGACAAAAAGATCAAGACAAAAGGTGAAGAGACTGGCGTTTCGATCAAACCGATCAGTATTTCCGGCACGCAACGAATTGTACGCTGTGCCTTTGAATATGCTCGGGACAACAATCGCAAGAAGGTTACGGCTGTTCATAAAGCCAACATTATGAAGCACAGTGATGGGCTGTTCCTCCGAACGGCCGCTGAAGTCGCAAAGGAGTTTCCTAGCATCGTATTTGAAGAACGCATTGTCGATAACATGTGTATGCAATTGACTCAAAAGCCAGAGCTCTACGACGTCTTGGTTTTGCCAAATCTGTACGGCGATATTATCAGTGATTTGGGAGCGGGCTTGATTGGTGGTTTGGGCATTGCTCCCGGAGCGAACCTCGGACCGAATGGGGCCGTATTTGAAGCCACCCACGGGAGTGCTCCGAAATACAAAGGCCTGGACAAGGTTAATCCAACGGCTTTGATATTGTCTGGCGTTCTCATGCTTAAGCATTTGGGAGAGCTCGACGCTTCGGTCCGATTGGAAGCGGCCGTCGCGAAAGTGATCAAAGAAGGCAAATCGGTAACCTATGACTTGAAGGCTGATCGCAACGATCCGACGGCAGTCGGGACGCAGGAGATGGCTGAAGCCATTTGCCGTGCCTTGGCTTGAGATCATTAGTGGTCGGGCGCGAGGCTTCCTACCAAGCCTCGCTCGTTGTGGGCTCTACCTCCTGAGCCGACCTTATCGGCTGGTAATGCGAATTCGGAACGAGCTTTACGATCGCGGATGGCTAGCTGTCCACACGGCGGCGGTCCCTGTCGTTGCCGTTGGAAACTTGACGGTCGGTGGGACAGGAAAGACTCCGACGGTTGTCTTTCTGGCTCGCTGGTTCCGCCGTCGGGATATGCGAGTAGCCATCTTGTCTCGTGGTTATGGCGCCGGAGCCGACGGTCGAAACGACGAGGCTCGTGAGCTGGAAACCAAGCTCGACGATGTTCCGCATCTTCAAGAACCGGACCGCGTTGCATCGTCGCAGATTGCCATCGATGAACTCGACATGCAGGTTCTCCTGCTCGATGATGGCTTCCAGCATCGACGCATTGCGAGGCAACTCGATATTGTCCTGCTGGATGCGACGAATCCCTTTGGCTACGACCACTGGCTGCCACGAGGTTTGCTGCGAGAAAGTCCGCGTTCGTTGAGGCGCGCTCATGTAGTCATGCTTACCCGCTGTGACTTAGTGACAACGCAACGACTTGCCGAGATCCGAGCGCGCGTCCAAAGATTTGCTCCGAACGTTACTTGGGTTGAAACGGAGCACAGTCCGGCGGTTCTCAAGAACGCGTCGGGGCAGCTGAAGCCGATCGACGATCTTTCTGGAAAGCGATGCTTCGTCTTCTGTGGGATTGGCAATCCGGAGGCTTTTTACGACACCGTCCGACGACGCGGTGCCGAGATTGTCGAGACTCAAACCTTTCCCGATCACTATGAATTCAAAGCTGCAGATCTAGCGAGCCTTTCGCGGCAAGTCGAATCCAATTCCAACATTGAAATGGTACTTTGCACCGGAAAGGACCTGGCGAAACTCCACATCGACCAACTTGGTCTACGGCCGCTCTTTGCCGTCGATATTGAGCTGACCATTCGCCTTGGCCGCGAAGCCTTGGAGGAGCGACTCAAGGACGTCGTCGAAATGTCGAACTGCCTGTAGCCCGCAAACAGCTGCTTTCTTTCAAAAAAGCCGTTCGTTGTTCTCCAGCCCGGCTAGAAATCGCGTTTGAGGGCCAGTCGAATTTGCGTGTTCGAACGTCACAAGAAGGAGCAATGAGGTCGGCTGTTCAACCACGAAAAGGGTTACTTTGTATCGAATTCCCGGGGATTACGTCGATTTGCCATCGTTTTGGAATGGCTGATTCCTTGGCTTTTTGGGATGTTCTTCTAAGAATATCCGGTACAATCGGAAGGGTCTTTGTGATCCTGTTTAAACAGCATCAACTAAGAATAGCTTTTTGAGGCTCGATTGCTATTCTTGGGAGATAGAGATGGGCTCCTTTCTTGGCTATTTTCGTAAAGTTTGGTTGAAGCGTTTTCTCCCCGTGAACTACCTTGTTTGGATACTTCTGGCATCCGGTGTTGCAGCCCATGCTTCCATGGTCTGGCTTCACTTCACGCGCATGTGGAATGCCGAGCATTTTCAGTTTTTCCCGGTAGCCATCGTGGCAACTGCGGTTTTAGCTCATAGTCGCCGGACGGATATCGTTGCGGCCGCAACCCCCCCGAAGAAATGGGTTGTCTGGCTTGGGCTCGGGCTCGTGGGGCTCACCGCTGTCTTCGCAACGCTGCTCGGTTTTGCCTTGACCGGATGGCTTAGTTTTATTGCATTCATGGCGTTAATGGTTTACGCGACCTACGGCTTGGGTGGCGTGCTGGCCAGCTTACCGATTTGGCTAATGCTGCTTGTCATCAAGCCCGTCCCGACCTACTACGAGCAAATTCTTACGATCAATATGCAGAAGGGAGCCAGTTCGCTGGCTGGCAATCTCTTGAACTTGATGGGAATTGTTCATTACCAACAAGGCGTTGTTTTGAAATTGGCTAATCAGTCATTTTTGACCGAAGAAGCCTGTAGCGGTATTCGCTCCCTTTTTTCAAGCATCGCTGCGATTACCTTTCTGGGGTTTATGAATCGGTACCATTGGTTTCGACACATGGTCAATATTGGGCAAACCATTGTATGGGTCATTGTGCTCAATGCGTTCCGAATTGCGTCCGTGATCTACGTTGAGGACCAAACGGACTTTTCGATCGCTTCGGGTCTGCCACACGAACTCTTCGGGTATCTTGTTTTCTTTGCAATCTTTGGATTGGTCTTGAGTACGGATCGCCTTTTTGCTGCAGTAGTTCTACCGGCTGATCATGATTCGCCGGAGAATGTGTCGGGAATGCCGAACTATTGGTCAGAGTCGCTGAATTGGCCAGGCGGATTGGTTGATGGAATCGCTTTTGCTTCGGCGTTCGTCTTGGTTGCGTTGCTATCGATTCGGATGATGACGCGAGTTCCTGATTACAAGCCGATGTTTGGAGAATCTTTGCCAATTGCTGAGCGTGATTTCATTCCATCAGAATTGTCCGGTTGGCGAACGGTTGATTTCGTTCACGAAAGACGTACCGAACATGACCTTCAGGGAGCCGAATCTTTTATTTGGGAGCTAAGGAAGAACGACAAAACCATCTTGTTATCTCTCGATGGAAGTTTCAATGATTTTCACGACCTGGAATGGTGTTATTCGGCCTTAGGATGGGGTTGCAAATCGAACCGACTTTACACTTCGATTGTTGACCGCGCGCAAGGGAAGACGATGGCCGATGGTGAATTCACCCACATCGCACTCAAAAAGAATACGGGTGAGACAGGACACGTCATTTTCTCCGCGGTCGACCGAAATGGCATTATCGTAGCTCCTCCGCCAGGGATTGATCAGGAAGCTTGGCGATTTATCAGCCAGTCACTATGGAATGCTGGCCGTTATGCATTTGGATTGAAGGGCTTGGACGACCTTCGCGCATCCACTTTTGAAGGACCAGTCTCGACAGTTCAGTTGGTTTATCAGCCTCGTGATCCGATCGAAGAGGAAGAGCTTGAAGAAATAAAAAAGCTGTTTCTTTTAGCGCGAGAAGGATTACGTAAAACCTCACGATTTTTCCCTGGGTGAGGTAATCAGACTTGGCATTCATCTTTCACATAATCGGCTTACCATTTCGGCTTCTACTGGGCTTCTTGCGGGGCTTGTCTGAGCTAACCGAGTTTTTCCTCCAAGGTCTCCTGGGAGGCATCACGAAGCGCCCATGGTGGCAAACGCTTCTCATGTTGCCAGCCCTCCTTCCGGTTTGGCTGTGGCGAGCGTTTATTACGGCAGTAACGTATCCACTGAGTCTGACTCGACTGGACGAAGAACGGCGTAAAAATGTTTACTATGGCATTCCCGCCATCGCTGCCATGATGCTGGCCGTATCATCGGTGATCTTTACGATGACATCCACCAAAGTCATTGATGAGCGATACCGCAGTTTTATGCAACGCTCCATTATGATGGAAGATTACAAAACGGCAGTAATTTTAGGAGGACGCTTGGTTTCCAATCGGAACAATGTCGATTCGCCAACTCGATTTGAGTATGCGATCGCTTTGGCGAAGAATGGTGAGCATTCTCGATCCGAAGCCATCCTCTCTGACCTTGCCCCGACCGACAAGCCGGGCTACCCCGTTGCACATTTTCGTAAAGCCCAGTTATTGGCTGTCGAGGTAGCAAAATCGTCGAATGCTAAGAACTTGTCGGAATTGCGTTGGCATCTCGAAAATTGTGATGATGAGAGATCAGAAGAACTCCTTCGGTTGTGGGCGGTTTACTATGTGACAGTTGGACTACCCGACGAGGCGATCAAACCGTTGGAAAAGGCGGCGCAAGTCAATCCGCGACTGCATTTTGGTCTCTCCGCGCTCTACAACGAGATCGGCAACAAACCGGGTGAGGTTCGCCACCTACGACTCGCGGAAACGGAGCTGCGTCGAATTCTCAAAGAAAATCCGCTATTGATGAACGATCGCGCGACATATTCCCAAGTGCTCATGAAGTTGAACCGCGTGGAGGAAGCGGAGGCCCTCATTCTCAAGGGGGTCCAAATCGATAACGGCCTGGAAATGCGACGGCACGCAGCGAAGTTCTATATCTCGAGATTCCAGATTAGCCGCAAAGAACACCCCAATGACCTGATGACGCAGTTTCATCTGCTGGAGAAATCTCTTCGTTATGACCTGGGCATTCAAGAGGTTTATCAGCATCTGATCGATCTTTACCGAATCATCGAGTATGAAAGTGAAGAAGGAGAAGAAGAAGGAGAAGAAGCCAAGGCCATTCGAGAAAAACTAAACGAGATTCTCGTCGAAGGTAAAGCACCGGCCCTAGCTCATTTCGCGTTGAGTAGCATTGCGAAGATGGATGGCAAAAACGAAGAAGCATTTGAGCATCTAAAGCAAGCCTATAAGCAGAATCCGAATATTCCTTCGGTGCTCAACAATTTAGCTTGGATGTACGCGAATCAAGAGAAACCTGAACTGAGTCGCGCCTTGGAATTGGCTCAGTCGGCTATTAAATATTTCCCGAATGACCCGATTTTTCATGATACGATTGCGATGATCTACATGAAGCAAGAAAAGTACTCCGATGCTCTGGCCGAGTATGAGGCGATCATTGGCATATCCCAAAATAAATTGGAAATCTATAACAACCTAGCCATCATTTGCAACAAACTCAATCTGCGAACCCAGGCCAATAGCTATGCTGAAAAAGCCCAGGAATTGCAACGCCAAATGGAAGAAGAAAGAAAGAAATCACGACGCTAGCTTTCAGCCATGCATATCGTGCTGGAGTGGCCTTACTAGAGCAATTCTTGAATAGGTGTAGCGAGTAAATTCCAAATGGTTGCGGTGCTGCGCGAGCAGCCCGGCGCATTCGAAGGTCGGATTTGCCAGGCCGGACGAGCCTTCGGCAAGCGGCCATACACCCGGCTGCTTGCGCAGCTCGGCTACAATCGCGTTGAAAAAACGCTACACCCACGTGAGAACTGCTCTAGTGATTTCATCTTCGCGTGTTGGAAATCGATTGCCTACTGCCATCGCCACGCTGAAAACCCAACTCTGATGATCAACGTTAACGCAAGGTTGCGGAACTAGGCTTTGTTTCTAAACACGTAGTCGCGTCTCTCCGAGACGCGACTCATCTGCGTCTCGGAGAGACGCAGCTACGTGAAAGCTCGTTTAGAAACAAAGCCTAGTGCTCTGTCCAGATTGCAAATTGGGGTTCCCTTGGTTGGGCTCGAGAGACAATACTGCATTCCTTGCAAGGAGGAATGCAATGAACAAGAAACACGTTGTAACGCTGACGGATCAGCAACGA
>JANOAI010000580.1:0-12720 GCA_031411055.1 Pirellulaceae bacterium | reverse complement strand
AGTCGATCCTAAAGTCATCGATGACGACGCGACTCTTAGGGATACCGGTCGTTCCACCGGTTTCAAAAACGTACGTCGGGCGGCCAGCCATTCCTTTAGGAATCCATCGATTCACCGGGCCGCCTCGCAACCAATCATCTTCGAAGATTGGAAATTTCTTTATATCGTCGAACGTCTTCACTTCTTTTAAAGGATCAAACTTCAATTCGCTCTTCTTCTGTAACCAGAACGGCGAGCCAGTTGAGTCGTGAAAGTGCCATTGCACCGTTTCATACGCATGTTGATCAAGAACCTTTTTCGCATCCGCGATGGCTGCTGCAAGATCCGGTGAAGAAGTGTCGGTTGTGCTCATATCGTACTATCAATAAAAATGTGTGAACAACGGGTGGCGAGAACGCATAAGCCGATAGGCTTTCGAGCCGAGCTAGGTGGGAAATGAGGCGCTCGACTGAGAAAAGTATCCTAAATCAGGGCTAACGGGTCGTCCATCCATATTCGAATCTTTGTAGTCAAACTGGTTCGTCCGCGCGTGTAATTGTGGTCGGCTTCATCGATCGTTGTAACCTCGTGCTGCGGCAAGTCTCCCAATAGCTCCGAAAGTTTTTGGTCGCAACCTCGAAAACTTGCTCGAGCCCCTACTACCTCTCGCCGACCAAAGGTCCAGAGGCAACGGCAGGCTATTTTTCTCGAAATCAGGTGGTAGTCGTAAAGGTCGCTCCCGTACTTATCCATAAAAGTTGCGGCAGAAATGAGCATCGGTTGAGGGTAGCGAACAGTCATTAGGCTTTCGGGTTTGCCATTGTTAACGAATTCCTTGGCTTGTTCATATTGCTCGGCATAGACGGAACCGTAGGCATCGTCGCAAGACAACACATTGCGATTGAGTTTGGGAGGCGACAGACAAATCGCCCCGATCATGGAAGGGTCGTCGGAAAGCCCCGCAGAAAAGAAGGCGACTTTAACAGCGCCGAGACTGTGTCCTAATAAGCCGATCTTTTGATAGCCAGCCTCGCGTCCCCAAACTCGCCATGCTTCCAAATCTAGCTTGGCATCAGAGATCATTTCGTAAGCGGCACCGATTCTTGTGTTCGTGCTACCAGTCGGAACGTACGCAATGGGATCGTGGCCTCTCGTATTGATTCTCAGGGTATCTCGACCGCTTTCAACAATCGAGCTAGCAACGGTGTTCAGAAGTGAAGAATCGTAAAAGTTTCCACAGACCCCATGCACTACAATCCAAAGCGTTCGAGAGAGTGATTGTGCTTGAACAGCGGATTGCCAAAAGCCCTTTAGCCGAAGCCCATCGGAAGTAAGTGTTTCAACAAGGTAACCTGGTCCGATCATGAAATGAGAGTTCTTGCCAATCCGTAAAGTGCCGTAACGAAAAAAGGTCGGCATATTATGCCGACCTTAATTATTTAAAAGAGTTTAAAACCAATTACCTTGATGTGATAGGACTGGTAACAATTGGAATTTGATTGAGATTCGTACTCCCGTTGTCATTGTTGTCAGCGATCACGGCTGCAACGCCAGCCAAACCAGCTAGCCCTAGCAGCGGACCAAAACCTCCGCCACCACCAAACAATCCACCACCACCGCCGGCACCACCACCGTAGCCACCGCCACCGCCACCGCCACCCCAACCACATCCGCATCCGCCACCGCAGGTTGGAGCTGTACCGCATTGGTCAACACAAACCTCTTCCACGGCTTGTTCACAACCACAACTTGCAACTGGTTGTTCAATCATCGTTTCAATAACCTGAGGTTCGCAACAAGCCACTTCGCAAGTTGGAACTACTTCGCAATTCAGTGCGGGACAGCAATCTTGAAGGTTGATTGCGACAAGCTTTGAACCATCCGAGCCTTTTACAGCCAATCCTGGATCGACAACTTGGAAAGAGGTCGCTGCCAAGCCATTGACTCCAGCGGCAACGAAACCATAGACGCCAGGTGTCAAACCACGAACCACAAACCGACCTTCTTCATCCGATTCCGTTCGTGCGACTTCGTTCTCGCCGTTGAGAACATAAACGGTCATCCCTTGTGTGTCGCTATTCGAAGCCGCCACGCCTGGCTTTGCAAGCTGACCATGGAGTTCGGCTTTGTCATCAAGCTTCACAACGTGCGATAGAGCAAATCGGCGTTCTCCTGCAATGGGATCCATCGATGGAATCTCAGCACTGTTCGATACTACGCTTCCGACAAACGGTGGGAGTACTTGTGCGCGAACGATCGACTTTACTATTTCACCCGATTGTCGAACCGGTCGAACTTCGATCGACGACGACAAATGGGAACCTTGCTGAGCATCTAAAACCTGAAGAGCCATTACCGAGAACGACTGGTTGGTCCGGCAAACAAGCGAATAAAGGCCGGGCTTTACGTTTAAGAATTCGAATTTACCTTCGGTGTTCGCTTTGACCGCACTAACGATCTTTCCATCGCGAACCAAAACGATCGGCAATCCTTTCAATGGAGTCTTGTCATGGGTGGACAATTCGACAATCTGGCCATTGATCGAGTTATTCTCAGTCAGCTTAACCCATTGCTTGGAGAATAGATCGTTAAGGGGCTTTTGTAACGAAGAATCCATGGCCGACTTCGCGGCGCTGTTCGCTTGAACTTGTTGCGAACTGACGAAGTCAATGGAACCTACCAAAACGAAAAAAAGCGTTAACTTCCACATCATGCTGAAAACCTTAAAAATGCCATCAAACGACGAGACTGGGGAAGTAGGAAATCCCCGCTTAATTAGGCCAGTTTAACGAAACCGATCAACCCGATCAACTGAAATACTTTGAAATTGCCCATATTCGCAGTGTCCAAAATCATTAAAAAAACCAATAGAGCACAGCGTAGCGACGGTTTTCGACTGTCCAAAATTCACGCAGCTCTTACTTTGGAGCGCCATACGCTCCAGCTCGTAGCTTCTCCTGATACAGTTCAGATACCGAACCTTTACTCGTGGGAACCTGCCGTGGCGGCTCGTTGCCAGTCGAACCGGCGCCGGTGAGCGGTACCGTTCGTTCGGTGGTTTGGCTGCTACTTTGAAGCCAATTCAGGAGCTTGTCGAGATTAATCTGGCTAACCGCTAGTTCCTTGGCCCGAAGTTGCATGTCGGCGAATTTTGATCGGAAATCCTTTTGGCGCAGATCGAGATCTTCGTTTGCGGAGACCTTAAAGCTCTCACCGACAACGAGCCAGTTGGTGTCGACAGTCATGCGACCTGACGATTTGCCATCCGGCGAAAGATCTTCCGTAACGACACCTCCAGCCTGAACGATCATTGCTTTCAAACGGTCACGGTCATCGAGTCCATCTCGATTAATGTCCATTTTACCGAGCAAAGCAAACTGCATCTTTCGGCCTTTTTGCCAAACAACGGAATAGACAAGGTCGTTCAAGACGACTGGCACCTGGATATTGCCAGATATAACCTTTCCTCGAGAGAGGTTCGGTCCAAGAATTTCGGCAATTTCAAGATGAGCTTTTGGGCGAGCTTCCTTTAATCGTGTAACGCTCGGGTCGATAATCCCAAATTTGACCCCAGGACGTAGTTCGTCCGCACTTCCCAGGTTAATCCAAACGACGTTTCCGCCTTCGGCTGTGTTCACAATTTTGCCTTGGGCTGATTGGAATTCTTCGCCTTCAACTTCTCGAACACGGCGATTGAGCTTTAGATTGAGCGACACGAACTTGTCCGCTTTCTCTTTCTCTTCCCGACTCTTCGTTTCAAGAATGGCTTTTTCCTTGGAAAATTCCGCAATTTTCTTGGCTAGTGTTTCACTCACGCTCGAAATCGTCTGTTGCCCAGCGTCCAATTGTTTTTGGAAGTCCGCCCTCGCCACTTCCAAATCTTTTTCCAGCTTATCAGCCCGACCTTCAGCCTTCATTCGAGCCTCGGATTCGTTCTTGATCGCGCTTTCCGTTTCCTTGACGAGCTTGGCTTGGTTTCGATTGGCTGTATCAATTTGTTGATTTCGATCGCGAAGTTCCCGAAGGAGCATATCGGCTAGCTTCGGATAGTTCCGATTCTGAAGCGGTTCGTTGGCGCCGAAAACTTTCATGTCCTTCTCGAATTGCGTCTGAACCGCTGCTGTTTGTGCGTCACCAGTCGCGAGTTTTTTTATCGCGTCCCATTCGTCTTGGGTAAATTGCCGTTGGCCGAGCATGCCACTGAGGACTTCAATCTGCGATGTCAGTTTTCGAGTCGTCTCTTCGGCTCGCGTTGCTCGGGCCAGTGCGTCTGCTTTGGAGGTTTCGGTACTGCTATGACTGGAAACCGAAATCGCTAAGCCGATCATTAAACCGACGGATACCATGCTCATCACGATGACGTACGCCTGCCATGCAACGAGATTGCGATCGCGAGCTGCCATGAAGGATCCTTCGAAATTCCGAGAGGTTCGGATAGACAAGAGTTTGGGACAAGTAAACCAGTACAAGCATCCTAAATAGCCCGATCCCTCACGTCAAATGTTGGATACCTCTCCGCATCACGAATCTCAATCAAATGTAGCGGTTGTGCCCAAAAAACCGGCTTTCCCTTGTACAATGCCGGCGATGAAGAAGAAACGTAGCGATAATCGTCAGCCGAGCCTCTTCCCGGATTTTGACGAAGTGTCTCGGGAGTCTCCTGAAAGCCCCTCTCAGCCGGTCGGTGTGGAGATGGAACTGGCGAGCGGACGCCGGAGCGAAAATTTGCCAGTCCCCGCTTTTTTGCCGGTTGAAAGTGTTCAAAAACCAAGGACGCTGGGCCCCGACGATCTCGTAATCATCGTCGATTCCCACAGCTTGATTTACCAGGTTTTTCACGCTATGCCTCCGATTACCGGACCGAATGGCCAAGAAGTCGGGGCCGTCCACGGTTTTCTTCGCGACCTTGCCGATCTGAGGGACAAGTGGCAGCCAGCCTACTTAATATGTGCTTTCGACGAATCGGAAGTGACTTTCCGCAACGAACTCTACGACCAGTATAAGGCGCACCGCGACCCGATGCCGGAGTCTCTACGAGCTCAAATGCCGATCATTCATCGGGCGGTCGAAACCCTCCAGATTGTAAAGTTGTCGCTGCCTGGATTCGAAGCGGACGACATTTTGGCCACCTTGGCCGCGGAAGTCGAGAAAGTTGGAGCTCGATGTTTGCTCGTTACCAGTGACAAGGACTGCCGGCAGCTATTGTCGGACTATGTCCAAATGCTGAACATTCGCAAATCGGAAATCTTCGATGCCAACTCATTGCAACTCGCTTGGGGAATCTCGCCTGGACAAGTTGTTGACTACCAGGCCCTCGTTGGCGACTCGGTCGATAACGTCCCGGGTGTTCCGCAAATAGGTCCCAAAGCCGCTCAACAGCTTTTGACGGAGTTTGGTTCGCTCGAGGGTATCTACGCCGCCATCGACCGAGTGGCCGGAGCCAAACGCCAAGAAACACTTCGGACTCACCAACGCGAAGCATTTCTCAGCCAAAACCTAGCTCGACTTCGTCGCGATGTTCCTATCGAAATCGATTGGCTTGCATGGAGAAACCGATTTCCGCAAGCCAAAGAAGTTAGCGATTTGTTTCTGGAACTTGGCTTTCGCCGTCTAAGCGAACGCTTCACCGTTGCTAGCTCAACCAATTCGGCGGTATCACCCGAGCCACTCGTTGATCGCAGCCAATATCGGCGTATTGTTCCCGACGAGACGAAAGCAACGGAAGATCGTGTCAGTGAAACCATCCTGCAGGGAAGCGTGATCTCGACCCCTTCGGTTCACAAACCGATCTGCCAATCGCTAACTTCATTTATCGACGAAATTGTCGAGCACTACCGCAATCAACCTGAAGAGAGCCGCTTTCTCGCGATCGATACCGAAACGACATCTCTGTCGGCACGCGATGCGGAACCTGTCGGGTACTCGATTGCATGGAGCGAAGGCCAGGCTGCATATCTCCCGATTCTCGGGCCTGACCCAACGCAACTCTTGAATCACGACGCTGTTAAAGTGTTCCTGAAAGGTCTCCTTGAAGATCCATCGATCCGCAAAATTGGACAGAATTTGAAATACGATCTCCTTATCTTGCGCGGCCAGGGGCTTCATGTGCATGGCCTGGCAATGGATACGATGGTTGCCGATTATCTTTTGGAGCCCGGTGGTCGCAACCACAATTTGGATGACCTTGCCAAACGCCATCTTGGACATGAAACCATTACGATTAACCAATTGATCGGTAGCGGCAAAGAACAACGCTCGATGGCAACGGTCGATTTAGATCTTATCGCCGTTTATGCTTCGGAAGATGTCGACGTTCCGTTTCGACTGAACGCCATTCTGGCTCCGGAACTTAGCCGAGCCAGCTTGAAGAGGGTCTTCGAGGATATCGAAATTCCTTTGATCGACGTCTTAGCTGAAATGGAATTCAATGGCATCGCTGTCGATTGCGAACGGCTTCAAGAACTGGGTGTCGGCTTCACTCGCAAAATTGAATCGCTGAAGCATGAGGTGCTCACACTTGCGGGTGAAGACTTCAATCCCGATAGTCCCAAGCAGTTGGCGAGCATTCTATTTGAAAAACTGGGCTTGCGCGTGGTCAAGAAGACCAAGACCGGTGCTAGTACCGATGCCGAAGTATTACAAGAATTAGCGTTAGAGCATCCGCTCCCAGAAAAAATCGTTGCCTATCGCCAAGCTACTAAGCTTAAAAGCACCTATGTGGACGCGCTTCCCTTAATGGTCTCACCTAAAACGGGGCGGATACATACCTCGTTCCGCCAAGACATTGCTGCCACAGGACGGTTGAGTAGTTCAGAACCGAATCTGCAAAACATTCCGGTAAGAACCGAGGAGGGTCGAGCGATTCGTTCAGCATTCAAGCCCGGGTATGACGGATGGTTGCTGATGACCGCGGACTACTCACAAATTGAATTACGAGTGTTGGCGCATTACTGTGGCGACGCCTCGCTAAAGCACGCCTTTCAAAACGACGAGGACATTCATACCCGCGTGGCCGCCGAAGTTCATGGCGTATCCGTGAGCGAAGTCACATCCACCATGCGACGAGAAGCCAAAGCCGTTAACTTCGGTATCCTTTACGGCCAAAGTCCATTTGGTTTAGCCAAAGCACTCGGGATATCGAAAGGCGAAGCGGCGGATTTTATCGATCGCTATTTTGATCGTTATCGAAGCGTTCGCGAATTCATGAGGCAGACATTGGATGCCTGTCGACGTGACGGTTTTGTGATGACGATTTCTGGCCGAAAGCGTTTTCTAAAGGGATTGCGGGATTTTGGAGTACTGAATCCTCAACAGCAAAAAACACTGCTCGAACCCGAGCGCATGGCGGTCAACACAGTCATTCAAGGTTCCGCTGCCGATCTGATCAAAATTGCCATGATTCGTATTCATCGCAAACTTCGTGAAAGCTCACTGCAAGCCAAACTGCTTTTGCAGATCCACGATGAACTGATCTTCGAAGTACCGCCGGAAGAGGTACCGCAACTCGCGGAACTCGTTCGTCACGAGATGGTCCATGCTGTATCGCTCGACGTTCCGCTGAGAGTCGAGATCAAGACGGGGAGCAATTGGGCTGCCTGTGAACCCCTTTGAATGACTAGTTCGACGAGAAACTTTCACGCGAAAGTGAAATGGACTGCGTTACATTCATTCCAGAGCAGAATTTAGTAATGCCCCACGAATTTTGGCTGATCGGAACCGAAACGGTCATCGTCACTTTATCGACCCCCATGGTACAGTTGTACGATGCACCAGTCCCAACGCGCATCATCGTAAGCAGTCGCGATGCTTCCGCTTGGGCTTCCGAGATAGTCGCACCGGGCATGACTGCTTTTCTAGCCCCTTCATAGGCTGCATTCGAAACGGTCTGACGAACAAAATTGAGTCGCGTAATCTCGATCGCCCCCATAAAGATCGTAAAGATAATGGGGACCATAAAGGCAAACTCAACCGTCGTTGCTCCCTCGCGATCTCTTGCTTTCAATGGTTTGCGTTTCATGGTCATCTACTTTCGTGCGTCTCTCATTCTAATGCTTTTGCGAAAAGCAGCTCCAAGCACCGACTAGTCCGTGATCACAACGGGCAATGAGTGGGCTAGCTCTTCAAAAGCAGCTCGCAGTTGAGCTTGGTTCGATGTGCTGATGTACTTTCCCCCCGTAATCGTGGCGATCGATTGAAGCGTGGCTTGCGTTGTGGTCAACATCGAGACGGTGTGCACAGTGATCCCTTGGCCTCGCGCATCATAGGCCGCCAAAACTGGGTCGCGACCCGCGTTCCACTGTCCGTCCGTCAACAGAATAATGACCTTGTTGGTATAGAGCGATGAATTCGTACCTTTTAAAACACCAACAGCCATATCCAAACCCGAAGAAAGATTCGTGCCACCCATCATGGGCTGGTTGTTTAAGGCGGTGATTGCGTTTTGAACGTTCGTTTTGTTCGTACTCCAAACAAAGCTTCCGGTGGACGGCAATGCGACATTCGTCGTGGAACTTGGGTAAAATGTACTTGGTGCAATCGGCATCGTGTAATCGGAACCCCACGTAACCAAGGAGGTCCGCGGCGGCGGATTGAACTTGCCTGCTTCATCCAAAAACACGTTGACTGCGTCACGTAAAACGGCCCAGCGACTGGCAGTCGGGTGCGGCGGCGACAAGTGGTTCTGCCACGTCGTACCCCACGATGTGAACGTCGATAGATTAGGGTTGTTTGGAGGGTATACCCAGTCATCTCCGGACATATCAAAAAGCATTGAACCCGATCGGTCCAAGCAGAGGCAGACTTCAACTTCCTGTTGTCCGGCGGTCGCGGTCTGTGTTGGACTGAACGATGAAACACCCAGAACACGGCTGAAGAAAAATGGAACTGCGCTGTGTGCCGCGGTCCCGCCAGTTTTGGCATTGATTCGAACTGCATTGGGCGTTCCGCCTGGGGTAAAGGCCCATCGTCCCGTTCCTTGCGGCGAGACACGCCCAAGCTCGACGTCGCTCGTTGAAATAGCAAACGGTTTACCGCCGACTCGATTGGCCGCTGCGTACTGGACAGCTGCGGCTTTCGCTAAGTCAACGTCTTCCGTGCGGGCGAGGGCTTCGGCGCCTGCCTTCGCCGCGGCGTCCGTCGCGACCCGCAATTCGCTTTGCACGAGCTGCATATACGAAAAGTCGATGGTCATTGCGGCGAGTGTCACGAATGCAAACAGGCAAACGGCAATCAGGACGAACGCTGCGCCACGACGGCGACAAGGTTTGTTTTGAAGCAAAGATTTTGGAAAACAATGATTCGTAGTGAGCATTTTATTGGTGAACCATAGTTGAAGAACTTGAAATCGTACTACCGGTGAACAGTTGGAACGGGGAGTACGATACGTTGCTGCGATTCGTTGAAACCGTCACATTAATCAAAGTCCCACGAGCAGTAGCAGTTGTCACGGCCGGGGTATAGGTGACGGTGAAGGACGTTAAACCACGGGCGTTCAGCACTTCCTGGGCACGTGCATCGCCGAGTCCTTGCGAACCGCCAGGTTTCGTGCAAGCACGTACCGCTTCATAGGCCGCAATCGTCAGTGACTGCCGAACAAACATGAGATTGGATAGCTCGATTGCGCCAAAAGTAATGAACACGACTACCGGCAAAACGACTGCCGTTTCGAGTGTTGCAATACCTGATCGAAGAGCGGAACGCTGCTTCGTGGAACGTTTTCGTTCCAATAGGTTTCGCTTGTTTCGAACGACCGAAAACATCTTGTCTCTCACAACTTTGAAATGCCCAAAAACTCTTTGGGCTTCAATTCAATAACTAGGTTATTTCCGAGGTGAAAAACGGAGGCGAACCTCCATTTCGCGATGAAAGGTTGCGTTTTCCCCTAAAATGGCGAGGTTCTATAACGTCTGTATCGGTTTTATGGTCCACAAACCCAACCGTCGGATGACACAACACCCCTGGAATACCTCGCTAACCTCGAAAGGACTGCTTGACTACGAAATCCGATCGCGATTGCGAAGTTCTCTCACCGACATGGGCATTCCTCCCCTTTTCCTCCGATTTTCCGCCACTTTCCCCGTCACGAATCAAACGGACTGGATAACTAGTGCTGCTGGCTCGTGTTTCAATTCCCTGGCCAGATAGACTTAAGCTTCGCTATCTTGGATCGTATTGAATGACCGAAGAATGTCGATCGACCCAAACCGTCTCCCCTCTCAGCGAGCGATCGCATCAAGTCTTTGATTTTGGATGAGTTAACTCGACAAGCTGCTCGACTTTGGACGCTGAACCAGCCCGTGGTTTCTGCTTTCGTCGCGTCGATCGTGCACGACTTTCGCGATCGGGACGATGTCCTCCAGGAAATCGCCGTGGCCGTTATCGAATCCTTTGAATCTTACGATCAAGCTCGCCCGTTCCTAAGCTGGGCGATGGGGGTCGCTCGCAACCAAATCGGGTTGTACCTTCGAAAGCGACGTCGCGATCGGATGGTGCTGGATAATGAAACGGTGGCCTGCCTAGCAACGGCCTTTGAGGAGACCCCGCCAGAAGAATTGCATCGTCTGGACTTGTTAAAGGATTGTCTCAAATCATTAGAAGGTCGGGCTTATGCGCTCTGTGAACTTCGATATCAACAAGACCTCAAACCGGCCGATATCGCAAGTATTGTCGGGATGTCAGCCAACTCGGTCGCCAAAGCCTTGCAGCGCGTCCGCATCCAACTTCGAGCATGCGTAGAAAAACGTATGGTCCTCGATGGAGCACGATCATGACCAAATCGCCACATGATTTAATTCAAGGCTGTCTCGATGGAACGTTGACCAAGGAAGAGCACGTTGAGCTCAATCAGTGGATTCGGGCGAGTCACGACAACGCTCGTGAATTTGCCTCGTGGGCCCTGCTTCACGATCGATTGCGCAATGAGTTAGCCGCCTCGACAGAAAACAATGCAAGGGTCGATTCGAACCAAAGTAAACACATGGTCGAAGCTGCGCGAGTCTTTGCGTCTCGCCAATACACAAGAAACACCTTGGTTGCTTGGGCGACGACAGCTTGTCTTTTCCTTTTTGCCTTGAGTTTTGCTTGGTATAACTTTGGATCCAGTAAAGCGTCGGCCGCCGTTCGAGAGCTTGATCGCATCATCGAAACAAGTTCCGTGCTTATGGATCGAACCTATCGAATCACTGTTGAAGATGTTGTAATGCCCACGAAAGACCGTCGTCGAACGCAACGGCCAGAAGAAGGTCGACCGCCAAAACCGTCGATCGACGGTGGAACCTTGCATGTGCGAGGCGCAAATCAATTCGTGCTAGAAAGGACGACCGAGAAAGGACTTCCCTTCATCACCGGTTGTAACGGCAAAACCAGCTGGGCGGTGCGGCCGGACGGTCCAGTGCGAGTAAGCTCTGATTTAAGTCGCTTCAATCGGGACCTTCCCGGTCACGAACACTCGATGCCCTTAAACAACTTGCACGACGGTCTTGAACAATTGAAGCGGTCGTACGATGTCCAGTTGCTATCGAGCGTCGATGCTCGGCCTCAGGATTCACAAGAGGATTCTCGCAGCACACTGCTAGCTATCAAGAAACCAAAGAATCGCGGTCCCAGCCGCGTCGAAATTACGTATGAATCGAAAAGCGGAAGCATTTTACAAATGCGATTCTCGGAGATGCCTTATGGACCCGAGCTTCTCAACGTCCAATTGACGGTTACTGGCGAACAACAGCTCGGGACGTTGTTCTTTGATCATGAATCTCATCATTCACCGAACGCAACTGTCGAAAACGAGGAATAGACTGTGAAAATGCGACTATTTTTATTAGCAACTTTTTGTGCATGCTTGTTGATCACGAAATTGGCACATGCTCAAAGCGCTGCGACATCGACTCCGGTCAAGCTTCGCAAGCCATCGATGAACGATGCGATTAAGGCCAACATGTATGCCGACAACTGGTTTGTTCTCTACATTAACGGTGAACTTACGGCGGTCGATTCGATTAAGTTCATTCCTCACAATGTGATCTCGGTCGATATGCTTCCGACATATCCTATGACCATCGCTGTCATGGCCAAGGACAATCAAGATCCAAAGACGGGAATGGAGTACGCCAATTCGAACATTGGTGATGCTGGATTCATTCTCAAGTTTGGCGATGGAACGGTTACGAATGCCTCTTGGAAAGCCAAGAAGTTTTCGTGGGGACCATTAAACGGCGATAAACAGAATCCTCGCGTGGAGAATATCCCCATTCCCGAGAATTGGTATGCGGTTGATTTCGATGATAGCTCATGGACCCATGCCAAAGAGTTTACCGAAGAAGAAGTTGGCCCAAAGCAACCTTACTTCGAACACGACTTCAAAGGAGCCAAGTTTATTTGGTCTGACGACGTGGCCCTCGACAATACAGTAATCTTTCGGCACGTTGTAAAGTCGCCGCCGGATGGATCAACGCGTGTCGATTACACGAATTTGAACAATGTTGTCCCCGAAGGTGGTGGCCCGAAAGGCCCGAAGAAAAAATAAGTCGCAACGACCAACAACGTGTATTGCACTTGAAAGTAGCACGAACACGCCGCGGTGGCTACTTTTCAAAGTTGCCTCGGCATTCCCCGACGGTCGCGTCGATCAAGCGATCAAGCGATCGAGCTAGAGCATTTTCATGAACGACGTAGGCTTGGAAAACGGGGTCAGGTACCAAAAGCCGGAACGGCCCTTCGGGTGCTTTGCACTTTTGGTACCTGACC
>JANOAI010000579.1:0-11344 GCA_031411055.1 Pirellulaceae bacterium | reverse complement strand
AAAGGGTTTCCCGAGTGGCTCTTTAAAAACAGGCTCTAATCAAAGCAGAAAACGTAGGTAGGCGTCCTTATTTCAATCCCCTTTGGAAGTACGCCGCGATCGGCCCTCTTCAATGATCCGAGTCAACTGCCGGTCTAACTTTTCGACGAGACTTATTTGCGTGGCACTGACATCGTTTGATTCGGTGGGGTCGACAGAGAGATCAAAAAGTTGAAGCTTAGGTTGTGAAACGGTATCGAAGCGAAGGTCGACGTTGGTTGTTTTGCCCGACGCATGGCGTTGCAGCTTCCAGTTTCCAACCCGCAAGCCAAAGTTTCCGCTGCTTCCGTTGTCTTGCTGAAGCAAATGGTCGCGTCCGGTAGCCGTCGAGCTACCGAGAATCGTATCGATAACATTGAAACTATCTAAGCAGGCCTCGTCAGGAATCGCAACATTGGTCAGTGCCGCAAAGCTTGCGGGTAGGTCGACGGTACATACGATTTTGTCCGATACCGCTGGTTGAATACGACCTGGCCAATGGGCAATGAACGGGGTTCGCGTCCCTGCTTCATAGATGTTGTATTTGCCTCCACGAAATGGACCTGAGGGTCGATGCGTGCCAAGCTTTTCAATGGCGTCGTCTTTATACCCATCATCTAACACCGGCCCGTTGTCACTACAAAATACAATCAACGTATTTTGGGTTATGTTAAATTTCTCAAGTGTATTGAGAATTTTACCAACGCTCCAATCAAGCTCGAGGATTGCATCACCGCGAGGTCCGAGCGTCGATTTTCCTTGAAAACGTTCATGGACGACGCGTGGAACGTGTAAATCATGCGATGCAAAGAAGAGAAAGAATGGTTTCTGCTGATTGGTTTCTATCCAACGTTCGCTTTCGGCGACCCAATGATCGGCCAAATCCTCATCACGAAAACGAGCCGCCTCGCCGCCTGTATAAAATCCGATTCGTCCGACTCCATTGTGAATGGTTTGGTTGTGTCCATGAGACCAGTCCATTTTCAAGGTGTGGCGATGGGTGATTCCGGTAGGATGGCTTTCGCTAGGTGCTTTGTTTCCAACCCAGAGAGGGTCCTTGGGATCGAGATTCACAACCCGGCGATCTCCAACATATACTTGCGGGACGCGATCATTCGTGGTGGGCAAGATCATGCAATGATCGAATCCAATATCCAAGGGCCCTGGCTTGAGTTCGCCATTCCAATCAGGCCCCGATTCTTCGCCAAGTCCTAAGTGCCACTTGCCAATCACCGCCGTTGCGTAGCCAGCCTGCTTAAGAAGATTCGGTATGGTTACCGTCCCTGGCAAGATCAAAGCGGGACTGCTAGGCGGGGCCACACCTGTCCCTTTGACTCGAAAGGCGTAAGTTCCAGTCAACAACGAATATCGGGTTGGGGTACAAGTCGATGCGGAACAGTAACCACTTGTAAAACGGAGCCCCTCTTTGGCTAAACGGTCGATATTCGGAGTCTGAATCGATGTCGCTCCATAACAAGACAAATCCCCGTAACCCAGATCGTCGGCCATGATGACGATGATGTTCGGTTTTTCGCTGGCACAAACAGTGCCGCTGAAAAGCAAACCGAGATGGCATACAGGCAGAAGGAAAGAGCGAATCATGCGAGTCATCATGGTGGATATAGGCCGTTTCAAGTCTGAAAGAATTTTGCGAGGACAGTTCGATTGAAAGTCAGTATCACTTGGACGCGGGCGTGAGTATTTTCGCCCGACTCCCAACCTATCAAGAAGGCCAGAGTGTTGAGTGAGTCTTGCGACTGGGGTAAATCATGACGAGCGGTTGTGTTCATTAAACGCAATCCGGATTCTATTTCGCGCAAGACAAGGTACCCTGCATGAAGCTCCTTAGCATCGTCATTTGTCAAGATGCCGAATTGACCGAGGAGTCGTATCGCTTCGAGCGTTCCCGGTACGAGGATCTCTGGATGTTGTTTGGCATTGCAAATCTGAAGCGACTGAACGAAGCATTCGACATCCAGCGTCCCACCTTCGCCGCGTTTAATGTTGTCAACCGATGCATTTTGGCGCATCGCATTTCGGTAGGCCATAACCTCTCGCCGAGAGGACTCATCAAAAACAGACTGGCGAATAATACTCGAAAATTGACGCATCGCCTTCGAAGCTAACTCGGTATTGCCTGCGATCGGACGAGCTTTACATAACGACAATCGCTCGAGGGTAGACGCGACCGGTCCCTGAAAGTACTCGATGAATGAATCGAGATGCATGGCCAGTACGCCGCTATTCCCGAGTGGGCCAAAGCGAACATCCAGCTCGAACAACTTGCCCGCGTAGACATTTCTATTGCAACGCCGCATCAGACGCTGAGCAAGCTGCTCAAAAAAGTGTCGGCAGGTCGTTGTTTCAGCGCTACGACCGATTCGATCATGAACCGTTGTACCTTCATCTTCAAAAAGGATAATGACGCTATAATCGCTATGGTAATTGGGTTCCTGCCCTCCGAGTTTCCCCAACCCAACAATGGTGTATGCGACCGTCGACCCATTCGATTTGCACGGTTTTCCGTACTTTGAAACAAGCGTCGCATATTCATCGTTAAGCATGCGTTGAATACAGACTTCGACGATGTCTGAGAGAGCTCGATGCGTATCGATCAAAGAGTCTTTGCCCAAAATGTCGCGCACACCGACTCTCAAGTGAAGCGAGTTCTTGAATGCATTCAAAATGCGATCGATGTCATCCGTCTGCCGACAAAGTTCGGCCAGCATAAATTCGAGCTCGTCTCGCCGTGGAAGGTGATCAAGAAGCAGTGAGTCGACAAGCTCGTCAATCATCCCAGGCGATTGAGAAATCAATCCAACGAGGTAATCGCTCGTAGCAGAAATTCGCACGATCAATTGCATGGTGGGCGGGTTTCCGGCGAGCAGTTCCCAAAGAACTCCCTTCCCACCCAACGAGGCGCTCATTTTAGCTAGATTGGCAAGCGTCACATCCGGATCGGGGGTCGAGCCAATCGCCTGCAACAAGGGAGACGCAATCCGAGAAAGGTAGTAGCGACATTTTCGGGTCGAAAGGATGGGTACCTCTTCTTGGGCCATATCCATCAAATGCTGATATGCCGTGGCAGGATTTTTAATGCCATAAGAGGTCAAGAGTTGATCAACCCAAATCGGTTCTGGCTTGGGCTCAAGGATCAATTCCGTTTCGTCGGTGATTGGTTGGCTTTCTGGGAAGGATTCATCCAATCGAGCTTTAATCACACGCCGTGAGACTTCGATCGCCTCCGCAAGGGTCCTTCGTTCTTCGAGGTTTGGGAACCCGTCGGCTGACGCCCCCTGAAGCGTTCGCTTGGCATCGGATCGCCGAAATTGACGGTAGCATTCCTCGATAATGGACGACTCCGATTTACGGAGTAGGCGATGCTCGGCTAACCGATCAATCGCTTCCAAAGTATTTCCAACGCGGGTCGATGGATGTTCGTGGCCATAGAGGAGCTGCAAAAAAAGGACCATTTGTTCAATGTCTTCGGCGGCCTGTCTAGCATCGGCCGCGTTGACGCGATGGTTCGCTTCGGCGGCAAGTCGACGCAGGAGTTTACGCTGGTTGGCCCCCAATCCAGCGATATCTGGATCCCCCAAATAACGACGATAAACCCAAGGTTGCAATCGATCAAGGAAACCTTGACCGAGCGCATCATCGCCCGCAATCGATCGCGACTGGACAAACTCTTGCCGCTCCCAGGTTCGACCTCGCAAATCATAGTGTTGAAAGGCTAAGGCAGAATCCACCACGTCGGAACTCGCTTGAACCGCTTCGGGCTTAAAGAAATGAACTCGATAAACTTCCGCGTTTTCTTCACCAGCCGAAAGCACTTCTCGAAAATTGCGGACAAAGCGGCTGAAAAACTCCGTGTTGGGAATAAGCCGTGAATGATCCGTTCGGCCGTTCGTCTCGGCTAAAACCATCAGTACGATGTCCGGCTCAAAGCCGAGTTGTTGAGCTCCAAGCTGGCGGAATGCAATCAAGCTACTGCGAGCGCTGTAACCACTCGGGAGCATTGGGCGGCCGAGCTTTTCCATGGTGTAACGCATGGCAACGTCGAATGCCGCCCGCAAGATAGCATCGGCAAGGGTTGCAAGCTTTCGAAAGGACTCCATAGGTGCAACTTGACGTGCAAAGAGTCCGAAGGCGATACGAGCAGACTCTCGATTCCGAAAGCGAAGTAGCGACTTGGAGACTTGTTGAATGCTTCGAGCCGAAGCGACTTCCGAAAGAATTTCGTCACGAAGCGAATACGCCACCAGCGGCTTTCCATCCGTGATTCGAATGAGTTCGAACGCTTCAGGGTCCTCGATGAGAACATCCGCAATCGAGGGGCCAATCGCCAGAGCTTCGAAGAGCGTTGTCAACGACGCTGGTTCGCGTTCGAAAAGGACCGCCATCGACTGCGGTGAACGCGTTCTTGAAAGGACGTTGGCTACGAGTCGTAAACATTCGTCGGGTGCTTCGGAGACACAAAGTCGGTCACCCAGCTGCTTCCACAAGTTCTCCAGCAAATCACATGGGATTCCCAAGTGGGCAATCTGGTTTACAGCGCTCGCCGCAGATTCGAAATGAGTTAACCTCGCCGCATGCATCCATCCATTGAGCGATGTCTCATCGAAAGTCGGATCGAATGAAACGGATGAATTAAGCTTGGGGCGACTCATCGCTTTTCCTACTTGACGGTGTAGAAACGAAAAACCGTCGTTTCTAGCATTGTTTCGCCCGGTTTTAAAAGCGTTGAGGGGAAAGTGGACTGGTTCGGCGTATCCGGATAATGCTGAGTCTCAAGACAAAAAGCGTCCCGTGGTGCTAAGCCCGCCGAGGCTTCATTGCTGGTCAAATGATTGCCGGTGTAAAGCTGAACGCCGGGTTGCGTCGTCTGAATGTCCATCGCCCGACCACTCTTCGGGTCATAAGCCGTAGCACATTTACGAAGTGTTCCGTCAGCGTTACGAATCACGTAACAGTGGTCGTAGCCTTTGGTAGCCGGCAATTGGTCGATTCGCTTTCCAAGGGTTTCTGGTTGACGAAAGTCAAGCGGAGTACCTTCGACGTGTGGAGTCTTGCCATTAGGAATAAATGTTTCATCGACGTCGACGTATTCGTCGCACTCAAGCTGAACGACATGATCGTAGATCTTCCCAGCCCCAATACCACCAAGATTAAAGTAAGCATGATTGGTAATATTGATGTGCGTCGGTTTGTCAGTCGTCGCTGAAAAACGCGCTCTTAAGCGATTTTCATTGTCCCAAAGATACTCTGCAACGGCTTTAACCGTTCCGGGATAGCCTTCTTGACCGTCAGGACTCGTTAGCTCCAATCGAACTCCCACCTGTGTGTCGGTTTCCATCTCAGAAGCGGACCACATTTGGCGATCAAAGCCAATGAGGCCTCCGTGTAGATGGTTGGGGCCATTGTTGGTTGCAAGCGTGTACTCCTTGCCGTCGATCGAAAATTTGCCTTGAGCAATACGATTCGCAAAGCGTCCAACGGTCGCTCCAAAATGCGGATGCTTGAGAAAGTAGCCATCAAGCGTCGGAAAGCCGGCGTTGATATTGATGCGCTTGCCATCCCGATCAGGAACGTTGATCGCCGTAACGATCGCACCCAAATCGATCAGTTCAACGCTGTTCCCGGCGCGGTTGGTTAGTGTGAATCGAGATACAGGCTTTCCATCCGGGGTTGTCCCGAAAACGACACGATCAATCTTCATATCCAAATTGTTTCTTTCCTGTGAGAAAGTATTCAAAACTAGTCCGACCATCGCAAACACAGTCAGCATCAGTTGCTTGCACGGCATGATTCTACCTCCCATCGGTGGATCACGGACGGGCCGTAGCCCACTCAAACGTCTTCCCAATTAAAGTCACCCTTTCTACCGCTTCGAAGACGTGTTTGCGAACTTCGGAAAAGAAATTGGTTGACCCTTCCCCTGACCGCTTTTCTCGACCATGAAGTTTGGGGGAGAAAACCCTTTCAAATCGGATGTTCCCCGAAACCCACCATCCAGCTTGACACCCAGAGCCAACCTCGTTAGCATCAACATGAGATTGAGTCTCAGTAACAAATGTTCTTGGAGGGTTTCGAATGAGCCGCATTTTCCGTAAATCGGGCTTCACGTTGGTCGAGTTATTGGTTGTCATTTCGATCATTGGAATCTTGGCATCCCTGCTTCTTCCTGCCATTCAACAAGCGCGCGAAGCGGCTCGGCGAATGAGCTGCGGAAGCAATGTCCGGCAATTGGGGATCGCGATTCACTGTTACCACGGACTTTTCAACAAGCTTCCAGCCAGTTGGTCGCGACCTGTGTCGACTCCGAACGGTTGGTCTGCTCAGGCCCGATTGCTCCCTTACATCGAACAGGCCAACTTAGAGTCAGAAATTGACTACGGCGTGTCCTACAGTGCGGCGATGGTTTCTTACAACAACGCGAGTGTCCGACTGAGCTCATTTCGAGTCCCGGTCTATCAGTGTCCGACGGAACCACGTTCAAAACAGAGAGTCAACGCAACCACCGGAGTTGCTGAGCATTTCCCACTCAATTACGCAGTAAATAGCGGTACTTGGTTGATTTTTAATCCTTCGACCAAAGACGTTGGGGACGGGATGTTCCATCCCGAGAGTTGGTTTAATTTCAACGCGATCCTCGATGGAACCAGCAATACGTTGGCGATGAGCGAAATCCGAGCCTATTCACCTTATTTCCGAAATGCGAGTCTACCGGGGAAGCAACCCGTTCCCACCATCCCAAGCTCGATCTGCTCGTTGGGGGGGGAATTCAAGGAAGAGTCAGGTCATACGGAATGGGTTGACGGTCGCGCCCATCAAACTGCCTTCACGACAACCTTTACGCCCAACGTAAAAATCGATTGTCAAATTGGAGACCGATCATTCAATCCCGACTGGAGCAATATCCAAGAAGGAAACTCGACGACAGTCGCAACCTACGCTGCGGTACCTAGCCGAAGCCACCACAAGGGTGGTGTCCAATCGGTGATGATGGACGGATCAACCCATTTTATGACCGATGACATCGATCTGAAAACCTGGCAGGCGCTCTCTACCCGCGAGGGTGGCGAGATCGTTGACTCAGAAAATCGGTAGCTAAAACGCGGAGGCTCGGTAGCGAACAGCCGGACGAACTCGTCGAAGGACTAGCGCTTTTCCTGGTCTTTTCGGGAAAAGCATCGTTTCCGCAAGCAAGACAATCGTTTCTAACGAAAATCTCCGAAACTCGCTTCTGGAAAAGAGGGTTAAACAGTAGATGACGGGGTAGACTAGGGTAGAGCAGTCCAACTTTTACGAGTCCGTGATTTATGAAATCCCATTGGCGTTCTAGCCTTCAAACCCGCTTTGCTTTTGTGACAGCCCTTTTGCTTGGTCTTTGGGCCACTGCAGTGAACGCGCAACCACCGGGCGGTGGCTTTGGTGGCCCGCCTGGGGGGGGCGATCGAGGCTCGCGTGGCGGCCCACCTGGCGGCATGTTTCCTGGGGGGGGTGGAAGTGGAATACCCAACGCCGGAGGTGATCGTGGTTCGCGCGGAGGACCGCCGGGAGCAAGTGGTGGTGACCGAGGAGGGTTTGACCCTTCACAATTTCTAGGCCGACTTGACGTCAACGGAAACGGTTCGATCGACCCAGAAGAGATGCAGGGTCCAGCTCGATTTATGCTCGACCGACTGGCTCGCGATAATTCCGATATCGCTTCCGCTCTCTCTATTAACAAACCAATTTCCATTTCCAAAGTCACCAAAGCGATGGAGAAAATGCGAAGCGATTCGGGAGGCAGCCCGCCGTCCACCAATAGCTCGAGCGCATCTTCGGCATCAACGAAACCTAAAGAACCAGAACCGCTTGTACCAGGATTTGGCGTGCAGGTCGAAGCAAAGCCGATTTTGGGTTTTGGTCCAGAAGGAGCTGACCTGAGCTCAACCGTCGTCGTTGAAGAACGTGATTTGAAAGAAGCGAAGGAGCGTATCGAACGCTACGACACAAATAAAGATGGGATTCTCGACGAAAAAGAGGTGAACGAGGGTCGTTGGTCGGATAATCCGTGGGCCTTCGATAAGAACAAAGACAAAAAGTTGACACAACAAGAAATGGCGGTTCGTTATGCCAAGCGTCGCGCTGACGAAGCCGCTCAGAAAGCACCAGGAAAAACTGCCGATCCGCGCCGGTCGGGTGGAGACACGCGGCGCGATGATCGACGCAAGTCCGACGATAAACGCGACGTAGAAAATCCCTGGGCCAATCAAGCATCTTACAAGATCACGCCGCAGTACTCAAAAGGCTCAAAGCAGCAAGGACTGCCCGAATGGTTTTCCAGTGGTGATGCGAATGGTGACGGCCAAGTGATGATGAATGAATATGCTTCCAACTGGGACAATGCAATCATCGCTGAGTTCAATAAGTTTGATACAAACGGCGACGGATCGATTACAGCGCTGGAGGCCTTAGCCGCCGTGAAGAAAGGGATTTTACGAGGAGCCTCGGGGTCCTCTTCATCAGGTAGCACGAATGTGTCTTCGTCGCCAAGTGCTTCGACGTCCGTTTCGAATACGAGCGTATCATCTTCGAGTACTTCAGCTACAGCGCCCGCTATCATCGATCGCACCGATCTGCCAGCCGACGCGGACGAGAAGTGGGTCAAATTTGTGGCCGGAAGTATCAGCAAAGTGGACAAGGACAAGAATTCGTTTGTCACGATTGACGAATGGTCGCCAAGTGAGGGAGATTTCAAGGCGGTGGATACCAATGGCGATGCAAGAATCTCCGTGGGTGAATATTATAATTTCCGTAAGAACCGAAAGAAATAAGTTTGGATTTTGGGGAGTCGTTAGCTCAAGGGATTGCGTGTCGCGATGCAGATCGCTGCCTCAAGCTGGCAATCGCATCGCTGCAACAAGGATTTGTCGAGGCAGCTTTTCAAGCAACCCAAGCGTCGTTGGCGATCGATAGTTGCTATTCCGATGGATGGAATGTGCTGGGGGTGCTTTGGAGACGCACGGGCAACTTAGAAAAGTCAGAGTTGTCGCATCAACGTGCGGTAGAACTCGACCCTCATTTTGCTGAGGCATGGAATAATCTCGGGGTTGTTTTTCAGGATCAAGGTCGCTTTGACGAGGCCGCCAAGGCTTACCTACAAGCCGTTTCGATCCAACCCGGGCTTGGCGATACTCACCACAATCTTGCCAAGGTTTTGCGGCACTTGGGAGAGTATTCACTGGCTGAACATCATTGTAAGCAGGCTTTTCTTGCACGCCCCGATTTGGTCGACGCTCGGATAACGCTTGGTCGGGTTCAGATGGATGTTCTCGATTTTGAACGCGCTACGCAGAACTTTATAGAAGCATCTATCCAAGCTCCCAAAAATGCAGAGGCCTTTTATTATCTTGGCATGGCGTATGAAAACAGACGGGCGCCGGAGCTTGCTGCGAAAGCTTATCGCCAAGCAATTGAGTTAGACCCATTGTATTTATCGGCCCTGGATGGGCTCGTGCATCAACTTCAACATTTATGCGATTGGCACGATATCGAATCGCTGGCCGCTCATCTTATCCATTGCGTCGAGCACCAGACGGCCGACGAAATTTCACAAGACCATCGTGATCTCGTGGCTCCTTTTTCTTTCATCTGCCTGCCGATCGAAACATCGCCCGACCTACAACTAAGGTGTGCGCGTCGGTTGGCGAAAACGATCACCCGTTTTACATCGAGGTTGCAAGCGTCGGTTCCTTTCGACAAACCTAAGATTCGAATCGGCTATCTGTCGGCCGACTTCCATGCTCATGCGACGGCACGATTGATGACCGAGCTCATCGAAACCCACGATCGAACCCGATTCGAAGTCGTCGGCTATTCGTATGGCCCAAACGATCAGAGCCCCCTGCGACGTCGACTTGAAAACGCCTTTGATTCTTTTATTGACCTGCAGAGTACTTCTCATAAAGAATCGGCCGAACGAATTCGTTCCGATGCGATCGATATTTTGATTGATCTCAAGGGCTATACGCAATTTGCGAGGCCACAGATTCTTGCCTTCCGGCCGGCACCGATTCAAATCCAGTACTTGGGATTCCCGGGAACGATGGGTACAGAATTTATCGACTACATTTTATTGGATGAATTCATTGCTCCATCGTCGCACGACCCCTTCTATTCAGAGAAAGTCGTACGTTTACCGGGATGCTATCAGGCCAACGATAGCCATTTTGAAATCGCTGATTGGCCGTTGCAACGATCGGATGTGGGCTTGCCTGACGAGGCATTTGTTTTCGGTTGTTTCAACGCCCACTACAAGATAACTCCGGCCATCTTCGACATTTGGATGCGTTTATTGAAGACAAAACCCAACAGTGTTTTGTGGCTTTTGGAAGGCAATCCGACGAGCGAAAAGAACCTTCGTGCGGAAGCCGAGAAGCGCGGTGTCGACGCTACGCGACTCATTTTTGCCCCACGGATGGATTCGCCAAAACATGTGGCTCGACACCGCTTGGCCGACCTTTATCTAGACACGTTCCCCGTAACGGCACATACTGCCGCCTCCGACGTTCTCAGAACGGGATTGCCGATGGTATCCCTCGCGGGGAAGGCCATGATTTCAAGGGTTGCTGGGAGTTTGCTCTACTCGCTAGGCTTTCCAGAACTAATAGCCCAAAGCTTCGATGACTATCATCGAATTGCCTCTGCTTTGGTGAGCGATTCGGAACACCTCGTCTGGCTGCGTCGACGAATCGAAAAATCAGCCGTCGACCATCCGCTTTTCTCGGGGCAGGCTTTTGCGAGGAAGCTTGAGCGGGTTTTCGAGAAACTGGCTCCACGGAGAACCTAACGAGTAGCTGGCATGACCGTCAAAATCGCTAGAAAACCCCCATTTAGCCCAGATGGCTGGCAGATCTCTTGGCAGTAAGGTTTGAGCTTTTACGCGCCACCGCGTACGATAAGACTTCGTGTGTATCGTTGTACCGTTGTGAAGAAGGTTGCCATGAGTACCGTCAAATCGAAGCCGGATAATTCCAACGACGATCGAGAAGTTCGCCAAACAAGTTGGTTTTCCGATCTTGTGAATATTGATCCCGTTAGTTTTGTATCCGACATTTGGGATGCCTTTGATATGTGGCGAGGGACTCGGAATTGGCGGCCAATTCTGCTCACGATTCCTGCGTTTGTGTTTTTGATTGTGTTTTTTTTCGCGCACGTCACGAGTTGGATTTTTGGCGCCGACGAGATCGTCAAAACCTATGATTTAAAAGCCCAAGAGCTTAAGCCCTTGAACGGACTTCTCACCATTCGCAAGGATGGCAGTTCACCGAAGACATCC
>JANOAI010000578.1:0-3583 GCA_031411055.1 Pirellulaceae bacterium | reverse complement strand
CCATGAAAGACAAACGTTTCGCTTTGGGAGATTGCATCTTCGTAGTCACCAAACATAGCCAGTCGAAAATCGATGAAGTCGTTGAGCCAGGCTCGCGAGTCTTCGTAGGTAACCGGGTAACGAAACTTTTGCACTTCCCCGATAGCCCCCGGAAATCGCTTCGCCACGTACTTTTTCGCTTCCATTACACTCGCTCTTTCGTCAGGATACGTTATTTCCGGTACGACGATATTTTTCGGGAGCTTCTTGCGGTTCTCGGTGTCGAATGTCCACTTACCGCCGACGGGTTTTCCTTTTGCATCGAGCAGCAAGCCAAGTCGTTTTCGCTGCTGCATGTAAAAATCGGTAAAGTGATAGTGCTTGCGATCGTCAGCCCAACGTTGCATCACGTCAATAGGAGTCAAAAAAGCCGGATCATCTAGCCACTCGATCGAAATGCCAGCCGAATCGCATCCTTGAATGACTCGAGTCTTAAGCCAGTCATCGGTCGGATCTATCGCTAGAACTTGTTTGACTTTCCTTTTTCGAAGGATTGAGCCGATCTCACTTGAGTTGGCGATCTCATGCGATTCGATACGAAAAACTTGCTTGCCAAGTCGTTCGCAATGCTCGGCAAAATCCGTCATCGACGCACGATGCAAAACGAGCTTCTGGCAATGGAAATGGTATTGCGAAAAGAATAGCGGATCTTCCACGAGGAAGATCACATCGGCACGCGAAACTGCGGGATTGCTTTCCCATAGCTGGTGCGGATAAACGAGGGCGGCGAGTTTGGACTTCATTCAGCTAGTTCGTGGAAAAGCGATAATTGCTTTGGCTTGCTCGGACGCGAAGCAGCGATCGAGTTTTCATGTAGCGTGCCCAAAACACGGCCAGCAAGCGAGACGCCACTTTTCAACGCGCCTTCAACGCGTGGGCCTCCGCACCAATCCCCGCAGGCACCGAGGAAGTTGCTATCATCCCAAAGCGATGTTTCAGGCAACGAATCCACCGGGCGAGAGTATAACCATCGATGAGCTTTGGCTGAGTGTTGTTTTGGTATTCTGCTGCCAGTGACTTGCTCCGCCTCTTTCAGCAAAAGCTGAACGACCTGCTCTTTACTCGTCTCCAAATTCTCCTTGGCCCAATCGACGGCTGAATGCAATACCCAAGTTTCCAAGCCAGTCGGACGTGCGGGTTTGCTGGAGTCTCGCGCAATCCAACTCAGTTTTCCTTGATTGACAAACGCACCGTCTAGCGGAATCTCCCATCGACGTTCGATCTCCATCATGACCGCCCAACATGGAACCATATCGACTTGAGAAAGTCGATCTCGCCAACGGCAGTCTGACGGAATTTGTCTGGAAGTCTGAATGGGTGGGCAATTCCAAAGAACAATATCGAAGACACCGAGATCTCGATCCTCTGTGGCAAGTACTTGATATCCGCCCTCTTTTCGAATGGCGCTGGAAACCTCTGTTTCAAATTGGATGCTCAGATCGGTCGAAAGATGCCGCGCCAACGATTCCATCGATGGTGTGCCGACATAGCGTCTGGTTGGAGATAACTCGCTGATTTTACACGGCTCGTCGATCGACACAATGTTTCCGTGCCATTCAGCGACATGCTTGTCTGCTACCCAAGATTCGAGGTAACGCTTTAGATGCGGATCGCGAATGGTAAAGTATTGAGCGCCGTGATCGAACTGAAAGCCATCGGCGATTTTTCGGGTGGATGTTCTGCCGCCGACTCGGCGCGACTTCTCGAAGCATCGAACGTCGATGCCGTGATCTCTTAGAATTCGACTGCACATCAATCCACTCAATCCCGTACCAATCATCGCGATCCGAGGCGATGGATAGGCGATACCGCGATCGACTCGTTTCTCGTAAGCATCCACATCTATTCTTTGTTCATGAAATCGAACCGGACGCGGACGGACACTCCCCAAGATCGGTTGTTCAGGAAAGAAAGGTCGGTCGAATTGGCCAAGGCACCATAGAATACCACCGTAGGAAGCTGGATCACGGCCATCGAGTGCATATCGATGATTAAGATCAATCATTCGCTCAAGAGCTTGTCGATGATTTTCAGTCCATTCCAAAATCGCTTTACCCCATGTCATTCGAACATTGTTGTGAAGTTCGCCATGCTTAACCAAGCTTCGCTGCGCAGCATCCCACAATCGCTCGCCTGTCCGAGCCCGAGAAAGCGTCTCCCACGACAGTACTGTTCGCGGATCGCGCTCATGAACTGCAAGGGTCGAAATCGCCCACGCCGGAAGAGCATCGCTTGACTCTAAATGGTCGCGATAGTAACAGAACGCATACGCAAGCTCCCGCCAGATTAAGAGTTCATCCAAGAATTTCTCAGCTCCATCGGCGGACGCTTCTCGGGCGAGTCGGAAGGGCGACACCATTCCATAGTGCAGGTAAGCTGACATGCGACTGACACCGTCGATCTCGATTTGGTTTCGACGCTTCGCATAGCTTCGAAGCCCTTCTTTTCGAAAGGCCTGCCATCGGGCGTACCCGGCTGTCGAACCGCCTCGCGTATCCGACACAGGCCCTATGGAATGATCGATATCGCATTCCGAAACAAGCTTTGCCAGACTGCAATCAGCAAGCTTCAAAGACTCAAAGGGGAGCTTCGTTTCCGGTAGGACGCTTGCTGACGAAGTTGGCCAAGCTCGATCGACCCGATTGCGATAAAGCGAAGCGGTGGCGTCGCGGAATGCAAAGGCTCGATCGTAGGCTTTTCCGACAAGCCGCGTCGGAACGACACAAGCCGTATCTACGAGAACCACCGCCGCCGGACTAGACGCAACGAGCTGATCAGTCCAGTGCTTAGTTGCTTCTAGCGGAAAATCTTCGGTGACGACCACGGCTGACGACATCGCCAATCGGGCAAGACGCGGAGATCTTTCATTACAACGATCGAGATGGAAAACGAAAGAGATTCCGAGCTTTGCATAGCTTTCCTGCAAATCCCTGGCTGCTTCAAGAATGAAAGTGTGATGCCTATCCGACGCAAATCGATATCGTTCCGAAAGCCCTTGATACACGAGCAATGGTAGCTGAAGTCGATGAGCTAAATGAATTGCGACGTCGAGAGCCGGGTTCTCGTCGCTTCGCAGGGCATGATGCGTCCAATAAAGTACGCGATTTCCTGCGTGCTCGGCTCGTCCACTCGAACCTAGCCAGGTCCGCTCAGATAGATGAGCAGGCAAGTCTTCTAATAATGCCGCGAGTTTGGTGGAGCTATGAGTCATCGTATATTATGTTACGCTGTCAAGCGAATGCGTTGTCCAAATTCGAATTGGAGGATTCTAATCGTAGCCGACGTCGTTAGACTTCGGAGCAAGCATTCAAGGCATAGCCTGGGCTGTACGACGAATAGCAGTTCATTGGAAAGTTTTTTCTGCGAGTTCTGTTCTGGTTAGCCCCCAGTCGGCTTGCCCGAATGGAGCAAACGGCTCGTCGGCTAAAACGAGTAAATCACTTGATTATCTGCTCCCAGACGAGCGTGACTCGTCTGAAGCAACGGCTGTAGGCTGCTTTTAGCCTGCAAGCCTGATTCACCGAGCGGCACAAGGCCGCTGGGG
>JANOAI010000577.1:0-3305 GCA_031411055.1 Pirellulaceae bacterium | reverse complement strand
GGGGCGTCCTGAAAGTGGGAAAGCCTCCTAGGGATGCGGGCGTTTTTGGTTCATTGCCAGCCTTTGAGCACTGAAAACTCCTCATCGACTCTCAACCTTCTACCCTAATATTCTGCATGGCGATGCTTCCTTTCGACGATGAAATTAGGAGATTCCAGTCTCATTGTCCGTACTTCGGGCAATATATAAGCTGGAGAAAATAGGTAGCTTCGATGGGTCGAATTCAAAGCAATACTGGTCTAACTACTGGATTTGATATCCAGGGGACCGTCAATAAATTAATAGCCCTCTCGAGCCAACCGCGTCAGCGGCTGGAAGCTCGAATCAAGGACTACAAAGCCGAAGCGGTTGCGATAGGTGAACTTACCGCGCTCGTTCTAGGAGTCCAGATTCAGTCAGATCGGTTGGGGAGCAAAACCAATCTTAATAGTGTCACTGCCACGTCCAGTGCTCCCGACATCCTCAAAGTGAACTCTTCGGGAAGTCCAATAACGGGCAACTACACAGTTCAGTCAATCCAAACGGCGCAAACCAGTGCCGCAGCTTCGAATAGCTTTACAAGCGTCGACGATACGGTTCAAGCTGGAGAATTGGTCGTCCGAACGGGGGGCTTTGTCGATGGCTCGACGTCGCTTGCTGACTTACGAGGTGGAACCGGCATTGCTCGTGGAAAGATTCAAATTACCGATCGAGCCGGTTCGAGTCGCGAAATTGATCTTTCGAACACGATCACGATCGATGATGTCGTGAAACAAATTAACTCGACCACAGGCATTCGCGTTGGTGCGAAGGTCAGCGGCGATCGCTTAACATTAACGGACCTCACTGGGGCTTCGGCTACAAATCTGATCGTGAGCGAAGTCGGCCAAGGCCGAACGGCCGCCGATCTCGGATTGAGTGGTGTCAACACCAACACCAATTCAGCGACCGGCGATGACCTTGCATTCCTTGGAAGCAGCACCCGACTGAGCACCATTCGCGACAATCGAGGCTTATCCTTTGTCACGGGCAAGGACCTCACGGTGACGCTCAAAGATGGCACGTCTTTGGATATCGACCTCAACGAGACGCGAAACCCAACAACGATCGGTCAAGTCCTCGCGATTATCAATGCGAAAGATTCGACAAAGCTCGAAGCGAAACTATCGACCAATGGTGATGGAATTGAATTCGTAGACAAAACCACTGGGGTCGGAACATTTGCGATTTCCGGTAACGCGGCGAATCAGTTGGGTTTGACGGGAGCTACAGAAAGCTCGGGGACAATTACGTCCGTGCGGCTTCAAGGAACACTTCAAGGACCACTCCTTAGCACACTCAACGGCGGACGAGGCGTCGGAACACCAACCTCGATCACAATACGCAATCGAGCGGGCACCTCGAACAACGTTGACTTGACCGGGGCTAAAAGCCTTCGCGACGTAATCGATAAGATCAATGCAGCAAGCACCGGCGTTACTGCCAGCCTGAACCGCAACCGAACGGGGATTGCTCTCCAAGATACGACCGGGGCGACGACAGCAAATCTCCAAATCACTAACAGCGATAGCAACAACTCCGCCACCAAGCTGAAAATTGAGGTCGATGCCGCTTCGAATACCTTCGAGGGTGGCGCGCTAGGTGTTCAGTACGTGAGTGAAGCAACCGAGCTATCGAAGCTGAACCAAGGGAGGGGAGTGAAAACCGGGGCATTTACGATTACGGATTCCAAAGGGATATCCAGCAGTATTGCTCTTACGTCATCCAACGCTAAAAATGTTGGCGATGTACTAAAAATAATCAACGACGCGTCGGTTGAGGTTGAAGCTAAGCTCAATGAGACCGGTGACGGAATTGTTTTGATTGATACTGCAGGCGGCACCGAGCAGCTCAAAATCGAAGACACGAATAACGGCAGTACGGCCCTCGATCTTGGCATACGCGGGACGAGCAAAACGGTTACGGTCGAATCGGTTGAACGCAAACAGATCGAAGGTTCTCAGACTTTTCGTTTATCATTGGCCAACACCGATAAACTTTCGGATGTCGTCAAGAAGATTAACGATGCCAATGGGCCACTGACAGCCTCGGTGTTAACGTCGGGTCCAACGACGGTTCGCCTCCTCTTTTCGTCGCGTGCATCGGGCGAAATCGGTCGGATTATCGCGGACGGCGATTCAAGTGGGCTCAATATAAACACGACGGCCGTAGCTCGAGATGCTGTGATTTCGGTCGGTTCGTCGGCTGACGCGGGTGGCGTACTCGTTCAGTCTTCGTCGAACGAATTCAAGCAAGCGATTGAAGGGCTGACTATTACTGCCGCAGGAACAAGTGCTTCGCCTGTTCAGATCACAGTTGCGAAAAACAACAATACGATTGAAAAAAATCTTCAGCTATTTGTAGATCAATTCAATAAGGTCGTGGACAAAGTGAAAAAGGAGACGGCCTTTGATTCGGCAACCCAAACGACCGGGCAACTCTTTGGGAGTGGGGACGCATTGCGGGTTGAGCAAGCCGTTACAGGTCTTATCAACGTGCGGACTTTCGGAACTGGCAAGGTCCAGTCGTTAGCCCAGTTGGGTTTGAGCTTAAGCCAGGAAGGCAAACTCAATTTTGACAAGGAAAAGCTGGGCAAAATCGTAGACTCCAACGCGGCTGACGTGGAAGCATTTCTGACCAAAGAGAAAACGGGTTTTGCCGCACGTTCGAAAGTTGTGCTTGAAAACCTGGTCGGTATCAAGTCGGGTGCGTTGGTTGTCAAAAGTCAGAGCCTTCAACGTCGTGTCGAAGAAGGAGGCCGTCGCGTCGACTTCCTGAATGTTCGATTGGGTGCCGAACGAACAAGACTGGAAAAGCAGTTCAACGATATGGAAACTGCCATTGCGAAAATCCGAAGCAATACATCGGCAATCAACAGCATTCAAAGCTTGACGACATCGGCCTAGTAGAGCGTCAAGTTTTAGATTTAGGGTTGGGTAATGGGGTCAGGATTCAATTGTGCAAAGCACCCGAAGGGCCGTTCCGGCAATTGACTCCGACCCCATAACCGGAACATTTGATTTTGACGCTCCACGAGTGCCACAACTCGGAACTGATTTGGCACTACAGCGAGCTTTCATCATCGACATGAGAGTTGGATGTTAATCTCAAGATTGCATCCAATCCATCCGCTTGGTTCTTTTCGCTTGCAAGCACCAAACCATCCGATAGTTTTTTCGCGAGCAAGGGATTATTCGTGCCCCCAGTTCGCTTGGAGGCTTTCCCACTTTCCGCGAGCCTATTACCTTCCCCCGACGAGTTCATCTCGTCGGAGCCAAAGGCGGACG
>JANOAI010000576.1:0-1922 GCA_031411055.1 Pirellulaceae bacterium | reverse complement strand
TCTTCGAACGTTTGAAGAACCGGACGGCTTGCGCCCTTCCAAAGCTCGATTCGCTTATTTCTCGACGTAAAAAAGGGGACGCAGCTCTTTTCGGGCTCGTGTTTGGGTGGTAGGGGACGTAAAAAAGGGGACGCAGCTCTTTTCGGGCTCGTGTTTGGGTGGTAGATTTTCAAAATGCCACGTCGACCACGAATCTGCCCGGCAAATACTTGTTTTCACGTTCTGAATCGAGCGGTAGCTCGACTACCTCTTTTTGAAAAACCGGGCGACTACGAGGCATTTCAGCGCGTCCTCCGCGAAACTTGGGATCGGATACAACTGCCAATCTTTGCGTACAGTGTGATGCCTAACCACTGGCACTTTGTCGTTTGTCCAAAGACAAAACATCAACTTACCGAATTCTTCCGTTGGCTGACTCATACTCACACGATGCGTTGGCATGCGCATCACCACACGGAGGGAACCGGGCACTTGTATCAAGGGCGTTTCAAAACATTTCCCATTGAAGACGACGACCACCTGCTGGCGGTGCTTCGCTATGTCGAACGCAATCCCGTGCGTGCGGAATTATGCAAACGTGCCGAAGATTGGAGGTACGGTAGTGCATGGCGGAATCACCATGGAGACTCGGAAGCCCGAGCAATCATTGCGAAGTGGCCAATACCACGACCTCGAAATTGGTTGACATACGTGAATGAGGCGCAAACGGAACTGGAACTCAAGGCGATTCGCCAATGCACAATTCGGGGTACGCCCTATGGTTCGACCACCTGGGTAACTCAATCCGCTGCGAGGCTACAGCTCAAGCATACGCTTCGACCACGTGGGCGGCCCAAAAAACAAGTCAACGCAGAACAGTCAAATAAATGAGCTGCGTCCCCTTTTCTTCCTCAAATAAATGAGCTGCGTCCCCTTTTCTTCCTCCCTTTTCTTCCTCAGAATTGCGCTAGCTTGCGTTTCGCGTTACGAAGGCAACCGTCTGCATGCCGTCCGGTTCTGTGGACAGTCGACGAACGGAGTTCTTCCCCTACGACCAAAAAGAAAAAGGGTTGGCTAGCCTGTCCGCTTCGTACACAGGAGCGAACGGCGACAATGGCTTGATCGATTAAGCTGCCGCCGGTTCCAGTTGTTTGTCGAAGTCGACTAAGCAACCAGTCCGGAAATGAGGTTCGAGTTGCTCGAATTTCATCGGCTTTTCGAATCGCCATGGAATGTTTCGATGAAGCCACAAGGCGCGAGCGAGCGACTGAGTTCGTTTTACCCAGCCATCCAGCCGACGTTGCTTTCGGCCGTACACTACAATTTGGCTTGGGTTAAGAAATGTTTTGCCGTAGCCACGTTCACGCATCGAACGATGCATCGAAACATGTTCAATGTCTCCACCTTCGTAAGTACCAGCCAGGTAGGCGTCCATTCGATAGAATCCGAGTCCACCGAAGCAGGACGGAAGTGGGATCATCGGCTGACCTCGCATGAATTGAAGACGGTTTACATATTTGGTGGTCAGCGGGCTAAAGTCTTCGTCCGTCCGATAGGCCCAAGCATCGTAGTGTGCGGTTGCATTGACGTTCCAGCCCGTGCGTCTATAGATCAAGCCATTGGAACCGACGAAATCCCAACCGTCGTGGCCAAAGGTAGAAGCGACACCATCTGGGCTCCATCCCCCGGCAACATCGGTATCGATGAGAGCAACGTAATCTGCATTTGCGTAATTCTCGCGAATGCGTTCCTGGCATCGACCGCGATAAATTGCCATGCGATCGGCTCGATTCGAACATCGAATAGGACGACTGGGTGGGGCTCCTAGACTCTCTGTTACGATTTCGACACGAGGGTTCAGTTTGGTCCACTCAGCGAGAATTTCGACCGTTCGATCGATCGAATCGTTTTCGTATATCAGAATTCGATAATCTGCAAATGTC
>JANOAI010000575.1:0-3193 GCA_031411055.1 Pirellulaceae bacterium | reverse complement strand
AAAAATCCCCACCTTGTATCGATTTCGCTGCTTTCGCCCTTGGGGCCAAGGCCGTTTTTGGGGTCGTTGGAGGGTTTTTTTTTCCCCTAAACAACCCCCCCCCCCCCCATTCACCCCTGCGGGCATTGCGCAGCTCAATGGTCGCTTGGCCATCATGAACGGCGGTCTTGTTTGGAATAATGGACTTGGCGAGAGCTTTTTTGATGTGGCGTTACACGAGATAGGGCATCTGCTGGGCCTCGGTCATACCTACGACCTACCGACGGGCACTGTCCAAGGCGCCACCGGACAGCTCGACAGTGGAAATCCCATCGAGTTCTTCTTTCCGGGCAATCACGATGCGACGCACCTACAACATCTTTATCGGCCGGACAATCGTGATGTCGATATTTTCAAATTCGATGTCCCGGTTGGGCAAAAGGGGACGGTAACGGCGGAAACGATCGCGGAGCGTTTAGCCGACTCAAGCGATCTCGATACCTATCTGACGCTCTTTAAGAAAGATGCCAGCGGCCTGCATATCGTTGCCATCAACGATAACTATTTTAGTGACGACTCGCTTGTTCGGGCTGAAGTTGTCGGCGCGGCCGGTGTCGAATACTTTATCGCGGTCACGTCGCGAGGGAATGAAAACTATGATCCAACCGTTTCAGGAACTGGCAGCGGCGGTTTAAGCCAAGGAAGGTACCAACTTCGATTCGACTATCGCCCAAGTGATACCAGCCAGATTCAAGATACGAGCGGAACGCCGCTTGACGGCGATGGAGATGGCTTGCCAGGTGGAGAATTTAATTTCTGGTTCCGCGCTGTGAGCCCCGTTGGCGTTGCTTCGCCTGGCACACCGCAGACCGTTTTTGTCGATAAAGACAATCCTCTGGCTTCTCCCAATGGATCGTTGGCAAATCCGTATCGCTCTGTGCAAGCGGCTTTGGCCGGTCGCATTCCTGGAGATGTCGTTCGCTTTATCGGTTCGTCCGGAATCGACCGTAATCTCTCAACCCCGCTCGACAATGTCCCTTACGAATTTGGCGATGGCGGACCAGGCAAGGGTCCATTGGCAGATGGAACGAGACTGGTTGTTCCGAAGGGGGTTGCGCTTATGATCGATGCCGGAGCCATCCTCAAATTCGGTTCCAGTCAGGCGTTAGTTGGTAGTAGTGATACGTCAGGCGACAATAGTGGCGCAACCATTCAAGTTCTTGGTACTCCAACCCAACAAGTTTTCTTCACTTCGCATTTCGATCAAAGCTTGGGGCTCGATACCAACCTTTTGAACACGACGCCGCAAAAGGGCGATTGGGGTGGTATCGAAATACGCAATGATTTCGATCGCTCGCAAGGCCGACGCGAACCTGAACGCGATGGAATCTTTCTTAACTACATCGCTCAGGCTTCATTTTCGTATGCCGGTGGATCGGTTTTCGATGGAACGACATCCAGAGTCATTGATCCGATCCATCTCAATGCCGCTCGCCCAACATTGCTTAACAACACCATTACCAAAAGCTCTGGGGCCGGTATTTCTGCCGACCCCAATAGCTTCGAAGAAACCCGGTTTACGGAAGCTCGTTATCAATTCGTGGGCGCCTTCGCTTCTGACTATGAACGCGTTGGACCAGTCATTCTTGGCCAGCGGATTACGGAAAGTACGACCAACGGATTGTTGATCCGAATCGATACGCTACCCGGCCAAGGGCAACAGAAGTTAAACGTTTCCGCTCGATTGGATGACGCAGGCATTGCGTATGTCCTAGGCGGAAATTTGTTTATCAACGGTACACCCGGCGGTGGGATCGTTGAAACATCGACACCGAATCTAACATTGGTGACGACAAATTTGAATGCGAACGGTTCGCTTGTACCGGGTAGCTCCTTTAGTTATCGAGTTTCCTATTTCGATGCCCGGGGGAATGAAGGACTACCCAGCGGGGCCACCTTACCTCTTACCGCAACGGCTAGCAATCGGACGATTGTCTTAAGTAACATCCCACCCGCCACCGGCGAATTTGTCGGCCGTCGACTGTACCGCACCAGTAATGGAGGCGCTACCTGGGATTTGGTGGTCGAGCTCGATAAGAGTACTACCAGCTATGCTGACGTCGGTCTCACGCTGGCTAGCGGGATTACTTTAACGACTGCGACACGAATTCAGCGGGCTCGCACCGATGCGAGTCTGGTGGTAGATCCCGGGGTCGTTGTCAAGTTAATCCGCTCGAGAATTGAAGTCGGAATCGGTGCCAACTTAATCGCGGAAGGGACGGCCGCCAAGTCGGTGGTCTTTACGAGTCAGAACGATGATCGTTACGGCGCTGGGGTAACCTTTGATACGAACAACGATGGAACCGCCACGACTCCGACTGCAGGTGACTGGTCCGGGATTGTGTCTCGACATACCGGGTCGCTCAACATTGATTCGGCCAAGATTTCGTTTGGTGGCGGCATTTCCCCAATCCCTGGTGGTTTTGCTTCGTTTAGTCCAATCGAGGTGACTCAAGGTTCTGCTCGAATTGCGAACTCCGTTCTTGAGAACAATGCCAATGGAATTGGTAATGCTGGAAATTCGAATAGAGACTTCCGCGGTCCGAATGATGCAAGTGTGATATATGTCGTTGGTAGTCAACCCGTGATCATCAACAACATTATTCGCAACAATGCGAACGCAGCGGCGATCAGTATCGACGCGGAAAGCATGGAAGCTACTTCACTCCAAGACTACGGCCGCTCAACAGGTTCCAATGATCGAAGCGACGATCGGAACGGCAACCTTGGACCGTTGGTATTTGGCAATAAACTGGGGGGCAATGGGACGAATGGAATGCGCATTCGGGGTGCAACGCTCACGACCGAAGGGGTTTGGGATGATGCCGACATCGTTCATGTTTTAGAGTCACAAATCGTGATTCCTGATTTCCATGCTTATGGTGGTTTGAGACTTCAAAGTCGTGGCAACGAGAGCCTCGTCGTCAAGCTTTCTGGGGCGAATGCGGGAATCTCGGTTTCGGGGCGGCCGCTTGATATTCCGGGTCGCATTGGTGGCTCGCTTCAAATCATCGGTGCGCCTGGTTTTCCGGTCGTGATGACTTCGTTGAAGGACGATTCCGTCGGCGCAGGTTTCGATTGGACGGGCTTGCCAATGCTTGACACGAACAACAATGGAGCGTCGGTTGGAGTTGCTGGCGATTGGCGCAGTGTT
>JANOAI010000574.1:0-3828 GCA_031411055.1 Pirellulaceae bacterium | reverse complement strand
GCCGACTTCGCCACCACCTCCTGCTTTCCCTCCGAAACCTTGAAGGTATTTCTTCTGCTCTTCGGAAATGGGCCATTCGCTCCCCAGATGCCATTTGCCGATGCAGGCCGTGCGATAACCGTTTTGCTGAGCGAGTTTGCCAATCGTGAGTCGCTCCGGCGCAATTAGTGGCTTACCCCATGCTGCGACGATACCACTCTGCAAAGTCGTGCGCCAATGATAGCGTCCAGTAAGAAGTGTATATCGCGAGGGCGAACAGCAACCCGAGCTTGAATGACCGTCGGTGAACCGCATTCCTTCAGCCGCCAGTCGGTTCATGTTGGGCGTTGCAATCTTTCCACGCTCTGGATTATTCGCCTGCATATCGCCGTAGCCTAAGTCATCTGCCAAGATGATCACGATGTTCGGCTTTGCGGCATACACTGTTGGACAGAAAGCAAGAAGGACGATGAAGAAGTATCGGATCATGAACGTGGTCGAGTTTGTCGGAGGAATTAATAAGGAGGGGCAGAGTGGTTGCAAATTTCGAATTCTCGATGTACCCAAAGACGGGTCAGGATTCCGATGTTGACGACCATGTTCGAGCGGCATGTGAACGAACACGGCCCGGCTACTTGCTTGCAACCACAACGGGTCAGTGAGCTTTGGCGAGTTGCCGAGGGCTAAATCAGTCAAGGTAAAGCTGATGTCGAAGTTCAGAGTATAGCCTGCCTTGTTGAACGCGTTGGCATGGACCGGCGGCTAGACACTTTGATTCTGCAGAGACAAGCTCACCTGCATTTCAATCCAATTTGAGCGGAACCACATCGCAAATCCGAGGGAAAATTGGAATTTTTCTTTCCGTATTCCTTGTTGGACCAAACGGGGTCGACTTGAACGGCGTCAAGTATTAGGCTTTTTTTCTAAACACGTAGTCGCGCCTCTCCGAGACGCGACTCATCTGCGTCTCGGAGAGACGCAGCTACGTGAAAGCTCGTTTAGAAACAAAGCCTAAAGCCTTTTCCGTGTTGAAAGTTGTTTGAATGCCGCCTTAAACTCAGTTGTTAGGAACCGGAAATGCAGCTAAAATAAATCGTATTCGCAGGGCGGTCGTATTGATTCTGCCGAGCGAACCCGCCCGTTTAGTTACCGCTCTCACCCACCTTAATAACCTGGTTGCAGCCCCCGCCAATCCGTTGACCCCATTGCATTGAGTCGGATGGTTTCCTCGGACGCGACCCGTGGTTAGTTACCTTCTTCACCTGGATGGAAGATCGATCATGTTGAACCGTCGAAACATACTTCAGACCATGGCGGTTGGAGCGGGGTCCGCGTATTGCGTTGCATGTTCTCCTCAACTTGTGACAGCATCAACGGCGAGCAACACGACACGCAAACGGGTTGTGTTTTTCATGCAGAATCAGGGCTTCGACCCGAAAACGTGCATCCCAAAATCGATGGGCCGGAGTGGATCGCTGGCGAAAGCTAAACTTCCCGAACCGATGAGTCCACTCGAACCATTCAAAGATCGATTGCATATCATCAACGGTTTGCATGGCACTCATACAAGCCCTTCGCACAGCGCTTTTTTTGGAGCGCTCGGTGGATATCGCGGAGGCGATGGTGTACCACCTAGTGCATCGACGATCGATTACGAATTGAGCAAAGTGCTACCGCAAACGCTGCTGCCTCATTTGTGTATCGGGATGGACTCAATGGAGAACATGAAGACCAAGCCTACCATTGCGACGCTTTCAGCCAGCGGCCCTGGGCAGCCGATCTTTATGCATTCGAATCCGAACCATCTTTATCAGATGCTTTACGGCGGGATCGCTGAGGGCTCCATTCGAGCGCAGCACGAGGCGCGATCGATGGCGTTGACGCAGATCGAAAGGTTGGCTTTCTCCAAAGGCCGTTCGCTTCCGACCGCGGACCAACAACGGTACGGTCAATTTGTTCAGGGTTTCACCGATGTAAATGGGCTACGCGACAAGCTTGCTGGCATCGCTGGCCACTTAAGAAAGTTTGCACCGAAAGTCGACGATCGCTACACGAATCCACAGTTTGAGACCGACTGGCACGATGCACTACTGGATCTCGGCATCTCAGCTCTGATGTCTGGAATTACAAACACGCTGACGATCGGTTCGGGTCGCGGCGAGATTTTTGGTTCGTGGAAAGGTTTGGGAATTTCTGAGCAAGGGCATAACCTGGGCCACATGGACCAGCCTGACAATCCAATCTGGATTAAGATCCGCCAATACAACAGTCGGATGTTAGTAAAGATGATTGAAGCTTTGGATTCCGTTCCTGAAGGGAGTGGAACGATGATGGACCATACGCTTATTGTCTACACGAGCAACAACGCCGATAAACAACACACGAACGGTGCCAACTGGCCAGTCGTGTTGATTGGCAATTTTGATGGTGCATTCAAGACGGGTTGCTTCACACAACTGGATGGTAAACGCCCGATCAACTCGCTCTATACAACACTGCTCCAGGTTCTCGAGGTACCTTGCGAGCGGTTCAATATGAGCGACAAACTGGCACAGAAGTTTGACATAGGGTCCGGTCCTCTCCGAGATCTGTTGACATGAGGAAGTTCCGCATTGCGATGGTCCTCGCGCTCGGTTGCAGCCACACTTCCCTATCAATAGGCGAAACGTACACACCGGGACAGAAAGTGGACCCCGAATTCATTGGCGTTGCGAAGCAGTTTCTTCGCACTCACTGTGTGGATTGCCACGGTAAGACCGAGCCTGAGGGAAACCTTTCGCTTGTCGACCCATTCCCGATTGATGAAGTCAACGCGAGCGTTTGGAAGAGTATTTGGGCGCAGGTCGCGTTAAAGGAGATGCCGCCGAAAGAAGCTGATCAACCGGATGTAGTAGATCGGTTGAAATTTTCCGAGTGGATCATCAACGAACTAACGCGAGTCATGAAGAACCAGGGTGGTTTCCAAGATCATTCGGATCCCAACAAAGGTAACTTTGTCGATCACGATCTTCTTTTCGGTCCACTTCCAGAATCCGTGAAACTTGCGCCTACATCGTCGCCAGCTCGTCTTTGGCGAGTAACCCCTCAAGAGCACATTACACGTCTGAATGAATTGATCAACATCGAACCCGCGTACGATCCGGCGAATCCAGGACTTCGAACCCATGGCGATGAAGTTCCCACTAACCACGGTGGTGAATTAAAGCTCTATTTTGGTGTCGATAACATCCTTACTTGTCAGGGAGGGACGGTAGCTTATGCAACTGCCGTGAAGAGCGCGCCCTCTGTTTTGTCCTCGGCTCGCAATCGAGGCTTGGAAAACTACCCCGGTTTTTATTCGGTGAATAGTGCTGAGACGACTCAGATCATGGGGCTTGCCGAGGACATTGTCCGTTTTATGGCCCACGGACTCCTGAGCATCGCGGAATCTTACCAGATCACCGACCGACCTGCTTCCATCGCTGACAAGATGAAAGGCGATCTTCGTGGACTACCGACGAGTATTGTTTACAGTACGAAAGTCTTGCGTCCGCTGACTCCTGTCTATGAACTGATGAAAGAAGAAGGTGTAACGGACGAGCGTTTGCGTGCAGCCGCCGACTATCTTTTCGAAGCGTTAACGTTTCGACCACCGAGCGGGAATGATTCAGAAGCGTATTTGAAGATCCTCAAGCAATCGATTGAGAAGCTCGGCAAAGAAGAAGGCGTTGCTCTTGGCTTATCGTCTATCTTTCTTGATCGCGATGCACTTTTTCGTTCCGAGCTAGCCAATAATGTTCAGCCAGATGCTCATGGACGGTTTATGCTGCAAGATTGGGAGCTCGGGCTAGCGATTAATCACGCATTGCG
>JANOAI010000573.1:0-5740 GCA_031411055.1 Pirellulaceae bacterium | reverse complement strand
CTATGTTTGGCAATTTGTTTTTACTGCAAGTGTGCTTCGTCACACAATATTCTAAACGTTCGTTAGGGCTCGGCTCGTTCAATCCCGAAGGAAAACGATTTCTTATCCGCCCTCAGTCAATCCGACCTGTGAATCTGGGCCCTGCAGATTCTCACGGCCTTCCGGACTTTCGTGCGCGAGAACTCGTTTTATCCTTCCTAACGTACTCTTGCAATTGTGATTGTTCGATCATGATTGCTACCTCTCGAATTCAATGCAGATTCGATCATCGGCTGAAAGCGAGGGTCAAGAGTTCTGGGAGCACGGCACCTTGGATCAGCTCAAAGCATCTCGACTTGCTGGTCGAATTCAGAGGCTCGAGTCAAATCGAGCCCAGTCATGCCGAAAATTTGAGAACTCAGCATCTCTGAGTGCCTGAAACGACCAGTTTGAACTGAACCCGTCGGATGCTTTGAGCTGAAGATCCGTACCTATAGCACGAAACTTTTCAATTTGGCCCGATTCCTATCGCAAAAATTCGTCGCCCTCGTGTGCGAACTTGGAAATCTTGTTCCTTGGCGACAGCAAGTGGCGAGAACTCGCGCATGTTTGTCCGGAATATCGTGACAATCTGCATGGCGAAAATTCAAGTCAGCACATATCGTTTTCACTCGAATCTAGTTATTGCACAGGGCTGTCCCCAATTAAGTCCCGCCCCTGGACAATCTCAATTCGCTATACTGTGGTGACTCCATTGACCTACTGCAAGTTTCCAACCCGGTCACCGAGGTCGAGCACGGGCAGCACAACATCTCGGATTGTATCTTAGCACACTCTGAAGCCGATTGAATATACTCGGTGATCAGCGATACGTCGAACGTAACTTTGATTCTTCCGATTTCCTTTTCTTCATTCAAGGTATTGTCGAATGCGTACAGTCTCTATCCTCCTTGTGTTCGTCTTTTTTCCTGTCACGCTCCCCTTGGCGTTGGCTCAGGACAAGCTCAAAGCTGCTGCTCGTTCCAAACCGACGATGGCGAATGTGGCGTATGGCCCGCACGAACGGAATGTGCTCGACTTCTATCAGGCGAAATTCGATAAGCCAACGCCGCTCATCGTTTACATCCACGGCGGCGGCTTTGTTGGCGGTAACAAAGATTCGATCAACGCTATGGTTCCGCAGTGGGCACTTGAAAACGGTATCAGTGTCGCAGCTTTACACTATCGTTTTGTTAATGGCGAAGACATTATCTTTCCAGCCCCTCAACACGATTGCGCGAGAGCCTTGCAGTTCTTGCGAAGTAAATCGAGCGAGTGGAATCTCGATCCGAAGCGAGTAGCCTGCTTCGGTGGATCGGCCGGAGCCGGCATCAGCATGTGGCTTGGCTTTCATGACGATCTGGCTGATTCCACGAGCAGCGACCCGATCGCGCGACAATCAACACGCATCGTGGCAATCGGGACCATGGGAGGACAAGGAACCTACGATCCGATCCAAATCAAACAACTGATTGGCGGCCGAGCTTGGGAGCACCCCTCAATTTTTAAAGTATATGGCGTGAAAACAGCCGAAGAAGCCTTGAACCCGACTCCCGAAAGACAAAAGCTCTACAACGAATCAGCCGCTATTACCCACCTGACCAAGGATGATCCACCCCTTTACATGATCTACAGCGAGCCGGATATCGTTCCGCCTGCCGATTCTCGCCCTGGCGCGTTTATTCATCATCCCAATTTTGGAAAGCAATTGAAGAAAAAGATGGACGAGCTAGAAATCGAAAACGTTTACGTACATACCGCCGATGCCAAAGACCGAAATCCGCAAAAGGAAATGCTCGAGTTTTTTCAGAAAGCTTTCGCCAAAAAGTAATGCAACTTAAGTACTTTTCGCATTTGAACTGGCTGGACAGCGCCAGGTTCGCAATTTCCTTGTAGCCGAGCTGCGCATGCAGCCGGGTTATTTGATGAACAACAATGAAATTCGCCCTGTAGATTCTCACGACCTTCCGGACTTTCGTGCGCGAGTACTCGTTTTACCTTTGCTACCGTACTCTTGCAATTATGATTGTTCGATTATATTTGCTACCTCTAGAATTCAACGTCGATACGATCACCGACTACAAGCGATAGTTAGGAGTGCTGGCAGCATCGAGATTGCTCTCGAGCATGGAATTCCTCTCAACCCGGTTCCTAGGCGACCGAATGTGGTGAGTACTCGCGCATGTTTGTCCAGATTCTCGTGACAATCTGCACCGCAAAAAAACTATAGCCAGCCTGATTTGCGAAACCTGCGATAGAGTAAGCAGCATGTGCAAAGCATTGTTACCATGATGAGAGGGTAACCCCACGTCCATTCCGTTTCAGGCATGTATTTGAAATTCATCCCGTACAGTCCGGCTATCATTGTCGGCACAGCTAGAATGGCCGCCCAAGCCGCGAGGCGTTTGGTATCGTCGTTCTGTGAAACCGAAATGAGTGCTAGGTTACTTTCGAGCGCGGTATGCGAAAGTTGCTGTAGATTATCAATGATGTCGGCTATACGGATGACATGATCGTGCACGTCCTGGAAATAAGGGCGGGTATCGAGTGGGATTAGCTTCGAACTCATCCGAGTGAGCTGGGTCGAGACGTCGAGCAACGGTGTTATCGCTTGCTTAATCGCAAGCAAATCGCGTCGCAAATGATAAATTCGGGCGGTCACGCTGCGTACAAATACGCCGCTGATGATATGCTCCTCCAGTTCGTCGAGATCCGCTACGAGGACATCGATGACTGGAAAGTACTGGTCGACAATAAAGTCCATCAAGGCGTGAAGTACAAATCCTTCGCCTTTGGCCAAAAGGGTTGGCGTCGCTTCGCAACGGCCTCGCAATCCCACATGCGATTTCAATGACCCATGACGTACCGTAATGATGTAACGCGGTCCAAAAAAGACGTGCGTTTCGCCAAATTCGATCCGATGTTCACCACCATCGGACAGTCTTGCGGTCCGGATTACGACAAACATCGAGTCATCATAGACCTCGAGCTTTGGACGCTGATGAGCCTTATGTGCATCTTCGATCGCAAGATCGTGTAGGCCAAAGGCTTTTTGAAGGTGTGAAAGTATCAGCTCACTCGGCTCATAAAGTCCGACCCAGAGAAAGCGATCCGAATGACGCCAAGCGTCTTCCAAGTCCGCGATAGGAACGTCGGCAACACGCACACCATTGTGGTATGCGGCGGCATTGATCACGCCGCGATTGGGTTGAGGTACAACTTCGGCGGAATTCTCCATGGGCAAAGCCGCTCTCATTCATCGCAGGTAGATTCAGCCGGTTTGTTAAGTTCAGCTCATCTGTTCGCAATGATACATTAAAGATCGAGCAGAGAATGCTGTCGATGCTGGTCTGGCCCAAAAAACTCGCACGATCTGTTTTATCAAGGAAACCTTGGCTTTGGAACAAGACTCCAAACTTGATTTCCAGCGAAAACGAAATCCATGCTACCAAACATGTCTTGATTACGCCGAAATAGGTGCTCACCGTGGTGCTCACATCTCGGTCAGTGGGGCCTTGTGGGGTGCTATTCTATTCGCCGCGTATCGTAGCTGTTTTCATCTATCTGCATCTAGTTGCATCGAAAACGGGGTGATTGCGCAGGACGATCGATCCTGTGCGGGGCTAGAAAGGCCAAAGGATGTGGCGAATTGGTTGAGCACTTAAGAGAAACACCCAGCGAATTGCTGGGTTTTAGAGGTTGTTATAAGTAGCCGAGGCGGGACTCGAACCCGCACGAGGATTTACTCCTCCCAGGATTTTAAGTCCTGTGAATGCATGCCTCTAACTCGCCACCGCCTCAAGAGTTGCGTCGTCATAAAAACTTCGTGGTGCTTCCAGTGGTGCTCGCTGAAAAACAGCTTGCCCGTGGTGCTCAATTTGTCGATGAATGTACCTGTTTTAAATGCGATTTTCGTACGGCCGCGGAATATTTCTTCCTGACGAAAAGCGTTTGGAATTTCAAGTCAAGGATTGCTCGGATCAAGTGTTTCGGCGTCAGCGATGTCTTTGGGACGACCGCAAGCACGTTTGTTGGTAATCAAGTCCTCGCGACCAATAACGTTGACATTAACACCATCCACCTCAATCGAAAAACGTCGTTTCCAGGCGTCGCTAAAATCCACGCCAGAAATAGAGGTGAGGATATCAATACGGGAAGGTTCCACGCCTATCTGAAACACGATCCCCGGCGTGGATAAATCATCAACCGTCAAATCGTGCAACGGTGCCCCAAAAACGGCCAAAGTCCTTAGCACTTTTGAAGCGTTTTTAGAATCCGGACGAACCCAGATATCCAAATCGCCAGTCGCGCGAGGGTGGCCATGGGCTGCCATCGCGTACGCGCCGACAAGCAGGAAATCAGTGCCTGTCTCGGATAACGCACACAACATGTCTTTGAAGTCGGGGTTGAACAACGTTCGGTTCCTTGAACGCCCACGCGGTAAGTGTTAGTGGCCATACCATCATCATGCGTTCTGCGGGCGTAGCGTTCGGTACGCCAGCATCGACGCCCTGCTGATCGAGCGTGGTGCGTTTTACGATCGTACGATCCATGCGAGGCAATAAGGTCATGGCGTTAAGTGATACTAAAATCTGTACAAATGGTTGGGGTGTCACTACGGTAAACGAAACAATCGACTCGGAATCCGGGTCGATTCTACCATCAAAACGGCCTGTTCCCGCGAACCGGCCCTCAATCGATCTCGTAGGGCTAAAAAATCTGCCTAGCAGATGCTCACGACCTTCCGGACTTTTGCGCGTGAATACTCGTTTTAACCAACCCACCGTAAAGTTGCAATGATGATTGTTCGATGATGATTGCTACCTCTCGAATTCAACTTCGATACGATCATCGTCTATAAGCGATAGTTAAGAGTGCTGGGAGTATCGATAACTCCATCATTTCACGTCAAGTTACTTGAAGCATTTCATCCGCGGTTAAGTTTCTAACTTTGGCGTATCTGATTTTATAAGTGCTTTGATCTTGGAGAAGTCCTCTCTATCAATTTGCGATAACCTGACAGCATTCCGCTACATTCGACTCGTACCTGTGCTCCTACCGCAACGTGCAAGTACTGACTCTCCAACTGACTCGGAGGTTTTCGGATGTTGTGGATTGTGCTGAATGTTGGCAAGTACTATATCGGAGGCCAGCAGAGTTTTGATCTCAGAACGCTCGTAGTCTAAAGCCTTTGCTCGAGTGAGAGATGATGCCTTATAAATAGCTTGTATATCACAACCAAAGCTGAGAAGCGAAGCGACCACACGACAGCTTAGACTCCACTTAACCGGCTTTGCTTGTTTCTCTCGCGACATAACATATCGAACTGGCGAACGCTATCTGATGCACGAGCAGAGCGACCGATGCAGACATAGAACGGGATTCCATCGGCAACGAGATGGTATACGTAGAACTGGGCTTTCTCTGGATCCCTGGCAACCGCCATAGCTTATAAGCCTCTAACTATTCATTCGTCCGGCATCCAAACTTTTTCTGGATCCCTCTGACGGAAATGGAACAACAACTATTCCGTCTCGAAACTTTGGTTTTTGAACCTTAACGTTCTACAGTTTTCAGTGACGGTCCGGACTGCTTATTGTCACAACAACTATGAAGTCCTGGGTTTGCAAGTGGCGGTCGCCACTATTTTGGAAAAGGGCTTCTTTTCACATTTTGTGTCCCTTCACTTGGTGCCTTCGTTGGTGATCGATCTAGTAGGAGT
>JANOAI010000572.1:0-4258 GCA_031411055.1 Pirellulaceae bacterium | reverse complement strand
GAGCCCATGAACGTGATTGGGTGGAGGCGATGGGACTTGATCGTAAACGGCTCGTAAATATTGATCGTATCGAACGATCTTGAGGCCGGCTGGAAATGGGTACTGCCGATACTGCACGACCCACAACCGACCTTTTTCATCAAAGTTCATCGAGAGTGGTTGTTCGATGGTGGGCTCGGAAGCAATCATTTCGACGCGGACACCTTCGGCAACTTTGAATTGAGCCAGAGACGCTTCGGGGGTGGAGGGTTGGCTATCGTCCGTCAACGCTCCCTTTCCTTTGAAACCTTCGACAAAGCGTTGAACTTCTGGGTTGGCGGTGGGAGGTTTTGTCCCCGCAGGTTGCTCTTCCTGAGTGAATGAAGTCGACGTAAAGCTTAGAACAAATATTGAAGCTTGTAGCCAAGCAAAATTGAATCGCAATCGCATGTTTTCATTTACCTCGTCGAAGACCCGATCGCTAAAGAATTTGGTAATTTTCCAAAGTAACCGCAGCAAGGAATGCTCCTAGAGCTCCGAAACAAGAAATTGCAGCGAATGCCGCAGCTACTTTGGGATACCCATCCGCCCAAGCAGATGTGGCTAACGCTGTCGCTCCCTTTTTGAACGAGGCGGCTATTTACGTTTCTTAGTTACAGCCGACTTCTTTGCGGCAGAATCAACTTTACGTTTCCGACTCGCATCGACAGCTTTGATAACCGCATCACGACTCGTCAAACGATGTTTGCGAGCATAGACCGCATACTCGAGTGCCTTGGCCTTTCCGTATCGCTTCCAAGCAAATGCGATCTTTTGGCGTTTGCCATCCTCAAGGACCCACGAGCTGCAGTAGGCTTTGTAGGTTCCGCCGGACCAACGCGTATCGGTGCTGACAGCGATGTGGACACCAACGATACCGGTCGTATTACGATCGGTCAGAAGATCTAAGCAGCCTCGATTATTGGCTGGCCCGTGTTTCGCCAACATTTCTTGATAGCAGGCTTGTGCCATTTTCTTGGCGTTCCGTTTTCCACCACATTTCGCATCGGAAAAATAGGCCGAGTAGCGTTTCCCTTTTCGGAACATGCGCACTATAAAGCCGCGATTGTGGGTTTCTTCGAGGTCAAGCCGAGTTATTCCAGGGCCAGCGTAGGAAATAGCCATAAATTCACACTTTCAACCATAGTTAAAACAACGATTACCCCCCAAAAAATCTGATTCTACGATCGCTTTGGTCCAACTTAGATTTAGGGTACGACTGACTTCTAGTCCAGGGCTTTAAGAATACATAGCGATATCTAAATCCCGCGGGCTTGTCCCGTGGATCTTTCGGTTTCAACCTAACGCCATTGACGGCATCGGAGCCAGTGTAGCGAAAAGCCGAAACATCCGCAGGGCAAGCCTGCGGGATTCGAGGATGTTCTGCTTCCGAAGTGGTTAGTGAAAATCCCAACGATCCGCGGGGCGAGCCCACGGGATTCGAAACATTCGATACCCATAAAGCCTTGAACTGGAAGTCCGCCGCACAAGTTTTCCTCAACCCTAATTCTTAATTGAGACAAATCACTAGCGGAGCGTCAAAATCAAATGTTCGGGTTACGGGGTCAAGAGTCAATTGTGCAAAACACCCAAAGGGCCGTTCCGGCAATTGTCTCCTGACCCCATAACCCATCCCTAAATCAAAAACTTGACGCTCCACTAGCGCGTCTCGTCTTTCTTGTCCAAACGCCAAGCGTCAAGCCAATGTACATTGCCACGCCTTGCACCGAAATCTCGCACCAAGCGTAAATCCATGTCCCTAAGGTGAGCGGCTCCGTAAAAAACGCCCAAGCGCTTTTCACCTTTCTTCAAACGCTCATCTAAAACCTTGAACGCCTTTGCGTTTCGTTCTGTTACCAAGGTGCTTTTACCGTTCTTATCTTCGAGTCCCATCAACTGGTATTCCATATTCTCGAATTGCTCCGCCATGACTCGTCGAAGCGCAATGGCTTGATTGCTGGAGACAAGCGCGGCAAGCATTTTGGCGTCCGTCCCCGACGCGGATTCGGAAGCCTGTGCGGCGAGGCTTGATCCGACCACCCGAGCAAACATACCGACAAAACTATCTTTGCGCTTCTTCATATCGGCCATAAATTCTGCGGGCGTCATGTCCGCATGGACAAAGTTTTTTTTCTTGTAGTCAATTTCATCGAGCTGAAAATGGAGCGATAGTCCCTCCTTCATCACGACTTGTGCTGCACTCAACGGATTGTAAACGCCACGATCTTTCCGCTTGTCATCAAGTCGAACATCAGGATCCGCTACCAGTTCGAAAAGGAGGCTATCGTATTCCTTAAATTTCTTATTGAGATCAGCGTAGTATTTTTTCTCGCCGACATGGACGGCACCAATGAGATCGATTTTGGCGCCTGCAAAGGGACCCTCGTTGATCGTGTATTCACAAATGTTCGTTTGCAATGCGTATGGCTCGTTTTGGTCATCCAATTTGACGCGCACGAACTCGATCGGCGAGTCATCAATGTTGGCTTTGAGCATGCCTGATGTAGCTTGAGGGCTCTTTTTGGGGGCGTCCAGCGAGCGATATTCCCACTTTCGAATTTCCGCTGTGCAGTCGTAGGTGCAGTATCCGAGTGGTTCGCAACGTCCCATCTCAATGCGTACGGAGAATTGTTTCCCTTCCCGTTCGACGTTCACGACCTCTTCGTCATTGATCCATGCTTTGATCGATGCCGGAATGACTTGGATGCGAAACTTGTACCACTTATTGTTCTTAAACTCCTGCGATCCAGTAGTTTCATTCTCCGATGCGTCATAACCATCAATGCTGCTTAGGCCAGTCAGACTTCCGCCCCATCCACCACCTACGAATGAACAAAATTCGCCTCCGACCGGAAAGGTCACCCCCGCAAAAAAATCTTGGCCACTGGTACGCTGGGCTTCCCATTGCATTTCGTAGTTGTCCTTGGGCAAGCCTTTGGCGGTGTAGGTTACTCCGGTCATCGGAGCGCCAATGTGCAATGTCAAAATTCCGTCTTTGACCGTTACCTCACCCTCGCCGCCGAAGTTCGTTTTCTCCCAAGGCGAAAGCTCAGAGCTATGGATCAGAGGGATCCACTCGATTTCCTTGCGTGCATTCTTTTCGATCTTGGGGTCTTCCGCACAAGCGTTTTGATCAAATCGAGCAATAAATGGAAGTGCTAGAAGAATGAGGAAAGGATATCGAGGCATGAATAGGCCTTTGGGGCTAGGTTGGGTTTTGGTCGGAGGCTTGAGACGCTATTCTACAGGACCAGTCCGTCATTGGGGTTTCGAACGGCATCCATCTTCCATGAATGAATCGTTCCTGTGGTGCAAAACGCCCTTTGTATCGCAAGTGCTGGTTGTCTTCTACGTACATACCGAGATAGAGATACTTTTTCTTGATCTCGCGAGCCAACGCAAATTGCTTCAAGATGGCGTATGTGCCCAGCGAGAAACGCGAGAAATCTGGGTCGAAAAAACTGTAAACGGCGGACATCGAATCAGCCCCAAAATCGACAATGCTACAACCGATCAGTTGTTCGTTGAACCAAAACGAAAGTTCTCGACTCTCACAACACGAATCGACGAGAAACGAGCGGAAATCTTCTGGCGAATAGGCTTCTTTGGAAGCGGCTAAATCGCGTTGCATTCGGTGGCGATTGAATAACGCTATTCGGTTTGGGTCATCCGAGGGCATCGACACGTAACAATTTAAGGATCGATCACCCTCTTTGAGGACTCGCTTCATCGAGCGACTTAGCTGAAAGCGAACCACTTCGACGCGAGTCGGTTCACACGAAACGCATGTTGGGCAGGAGGTGTAGTAGAGATACGTCCCGGATCGGCGTTGGCCTAAAGCAAGCTGTTCGTCCAATTCCTTTCCGGTTAACTTCCGGGTCGGATAGAGCAAAGGCATCCGAGCAATCTGACTTGGGCGATACACGCACTGATGCATATGATCCGACATCGGAAGCATCGGCAGAGAATAGGGATTCTCGCCGTCTTTTTGCTGCGTCGAAATCGAGGAGTGGGGTGTTGTCATATCAGTTCAGAAACATTTTACCGTCCGGCGGTAAATCGGGCATGCAGGTTCAACATTTTCGAGCAAATGCCATCATGGATCATTTTCCCGGCAGGAAGTCTGCGTAGTTCGACTGTCCCAAATTCTTCCGGAAGGCTTAATCGCATTGATAACACGAAGCGCAAGCGAGTGGCTTTCTTGAGGTTTCAATACCCAAACCACTCGCTTGCGCTTCGT
>JANOAI010000571.1:0-8906 GCA_031411055.1 Pirellulaceae bacterium | reverse complement strand
TTCGCAGCTTGGCAGCACGCACGACACGAACGCTGGACAAAGCCATTTCGAAAGCTATCGGATCGATCACATCCGATGACTGCATAAACTGCTTCAACGCATGCGGCTACGGCCTACGTGATTCCTAAAGATGCTCTAGTTCGACATCGACGGCGCTGTTGAGCAGTGGACAAGATTATATGACCACCATCATGAATCAAGTGAACGGCTATCAGTTTGGTGGGTTGGGGTTGGTGGCTGGAGATCCTCAACAGCGGGCGCATCGCAACGTTTGGTTCAAAGGTATCGGCTTCTTCAATGATATGGATGCCGAAGGCGCCGTGCCTGGCTACTCGGCCAATACCGGTGGCGGCATCGTCGGTATCGATCAAGCCATGGGTGAGCGAGGGCGGTTGGGTGTCGCGGGTGGCTACACCTTCAGTGACTTGCAGATTCGAAATGCAGCCCGGGCAAACGCTAATGTGGATTCGGCCCGCATTAGTCTTTACGGTGCTCAGTCGTTTGATTTCGTGACCCTATCCGGGATCGGTGGCTATACCTACCACGATGTTCAGAGCAAACGAAATCTCCTAGGGGTCGGTACGGCCAAAGGGGACCAAACCCAGCATGAAACGTCGCTCAATTTCCAGTTGACGATGAATCCGCAAGGAGAAGTCCATTCGATCCTTCCTTATATAGGAATTCAATGGGCACATCTCTCTCAGGGTGCCTTCACCGAAAGTGGAACGCCTGGCTTTGACATGGTCTACAACAAGGGAAGTGCCGACTCACTGAGACCATACTTGGGGATCGGTTATCAACGTCGGATTGTGACTCAATCGAATCTGATTGCCATTCCGAGTTTGTTTGCCCGCTACAGTCGTGAGACGATTGTTGATTCCAACATCAGTAACTTCTCGATCAACGGCTCGAACTTCACTGTGGCTGGTATTCGCCCCAATCGAGACATTGTCGGTTTGGGTGGTGGTGTGAATGCTAAGTTCCGTCAAAACATGGACTGGTTCATGAACTACAACATCGATCTCGGAGATCGAGGTACCAATCAGAATGTGGCGGGCGGCCTTGGAATCAAGTTCTAAGAACGAAACCGATCAGATCGGTCTGATCGAGACCATTCTTCCGATCAGACCCAGCCCATAAATCAGAATCAATAGACCGAATTGGAAGGATTACTCAATGAAGTGCATCACCGCATCCCTACTAGCATTCACCTGCCTCGTATTCGCAGGTTGCGATCGACTCTCATCAGCAGGTAACGGCCCCGTCGCGATCGTCGATCTCGATGCGGTCGCTCAAAAACTTGGTCGCGATAAACAAATCGTTCAAATGATTGAGGAACGGCAAGTAGATCTCAATCAGCAGGTGCTGGCAGCACAGAAATCGCTTATTGAACAGCTCAACAAGAAAAAAGTGGAGCTTGGAGAATTGAACGATGAAGAGGTCAAGCAGTTGGCTCAATTGCAAAACCAAGCCAACTCGATGTTGGCAACAACCAAGAACCACGCTCAAGCCAACTTGACTGGTTTCCAACAAGAAGTCGTAAATCGATTCCGCGAAGAAGCCAAACCCATTGCACTCGAATTAGCGGCCAAGAAAGGCTGCCGCGTCATCTTGTCCAAGAATGACACCGTCGTCTTTGCGTTTGACCAAACCGTCGATTTGACAGACGAAGTCGCGGCTCGAATGCTGTCAAAAGCGTCTCCTTCATCATCATCCCAAACGGTATCAAAGGAACCCAAAGCTCCTGTCAAACAAGCCGCGACTCAAGCTAATCCGAAGAAATAGCGACCTAAACGCTAAACTCGGGCACGCGACAATTGAAAAACTTGAGCATCCCTTCGTCTTCCTCTGTGCCTCCGTGACTCTGTGTTTCAATAACTCAATTTCGAACAGACCAGACGAAAACTCCTTGAAGGCCTGGGAGTTGAATCACAGAGGCACAGAGGCACAGAGGTCACGGAGTGCATACGGGCGATCGAATAGATATGCTAAATAATTGCTCAATCGATACCGTCTATCGGACGGTCAGACACGGGTCATAGTCGGTATTGACGAGCCAACGTCCATCCTGGCTGAAGTCCATGCTGCTGCATGTGCCTCGCGTCGAGAGTTCCAGCAGCCGATGTTTGCCCTTCCAATCCCAGATAGCAATTTTCCGATTCGCCATAGCGATTGCTAGTCGTTTTCCATCCGCCGAAAAGCGAATCGAAGTAACGCTGGCTTCCACCGGAATTCGGTCGATCTTCGTATGAATATCGCCTAACGCAATGATACTTACTTGTGAGGATTCGTGGATAGCGAGCACTTGTTCGCTCTGAAGATAGTCGGAATGGGCTGGAATCAGGCCAGGTCCATCTTCGATAATACGATCAGATGAGATGGGCTCCGCATCGAACCGCAACCGATGGACGAGATGGTCAATTCCGATAGCAAACACGCCCGAGTTGTCCGCCGTCGGCATCACAACGAATGGGCCATTTTCCAGCGGCCATTCCTTCTCCAGCTCTAGGTGAGACCAATCGAGGGCGACAACTCCTCGCATCGTTCCAACGAAAAGCCGTTGACCGTTGGGAGAAGCAGCGGCAGACCAAGGAGTTGCAACAATAGGCAATGGTTCGCTTTTGGCTGTTTCGCCCTCCCAATGGAGTGTGGCAAGCTTCGATCCTTTCTGTCGATCGGACCGTTTGGGTGACAATGCTACGACGGCAGTCCCATCGGGATGAAATACCGGTAGCCTGGACCATTCAAGCTTGGGGTTCTCAGGAGTTACGAAGGCCACCGGTGCCGACTCCTCCAGAAGCGAGCATTTGAAAACATTCTGCCTCAACCAAGTTTGATAAAGGCAAAACTCCGACGAAGGCGAAACGACGGCGCGTCGTCCTTCAGGCCCTGGGAGTACCGACCGCCCCGTGAATTGGTTCTCTTTTGGAGCCTGCAACTCCCGTCGTATTTCAAAATCGCCATGTGGCAAAATGGTGGCATAGGAGCCATCAAGCAATGAAACGAATTTTGTTTCACTCTTGGTTGGAAGTAAAACCGCATCTTTTCCCTGGACAATGCAGTGTGTGTCGGTGATGGCCATCCAAAGATTTTCGCTAGTCCGGTTAAGACGATGAATTTCCCCGTACTGTTTGTCGACTTCAAAAAGAGATGGAATATTTTGATTGGGTTTGATTTTGGCGACATCGGCCCCCGATTGATTCCACTCCGCTTCAAAGACGGTTCCGCTTTGTGCAAATACGACGCGAGACTCATCAACATTGAATTCGAAGTCTTCGATCAGACTAGAGGGGGATCCGTAGACGTATCCCGCAATGGACAAGTCCGACAATCGAAGCACAGCAAGTCGGTCGAAGGAACATCGAACAATAGCCAACGATTTACCGACCAACAATCCTTTGTCAGCTAGCTTCCATCGCTTCAAGTCGGTCTTCAATAAGACGTCGCCTTGGGTGGCACTTAGTTTTCGCACACTCCACTTAGCAGGTTCCGATCCGTTGCCTTCAACTACAATCAAAGCAGGTGAGCCGTTTCCTGATTCCCATGCCAGCGAAGAATCGCCATGAACGGGAAACGACCAAACTTCCGATAGACTCACGTCGTTGGATGACGTGGGTTGTTTATGTTGATAGACTTTGATACACGACGACGAAGACTGATGCATCAAGGCAGCGATGAACTCTCCATCGTCGCTAATGGCAACGTGTTGGAATAGGCGTTGAAACTCACATGGAGTTGGCTTTGCTGCGGATTTTAGGTCAAGTCGAGAGATCGAGCGTCCGTCGGAGACGACAGCGTACGATCGATTTTGGGATACACCAACGGAAACGGGGCCTTCCAACCCTGACGGAATCGACAGAACAGGTCGAGGGATTAAGGATTGCAAATATTGCCATTCCCAGCCGCGCAGCGAAGCTTGAGTTTCATTGATAATTTGCTGTGCTAAGTAGGGTTGGCCTTTTTCGAGCTGAATGGTCGATAGTTTGATATTTGAGGCGTAAGCGGAATGTTGAGCTACCGTCCGCTCGCGAATAGCGAGTTCTCTCGATTCGGCTGCGAGTGACTTCGCGTCGATGGCTGCGCTCCGTTCGATGGCCAATTTAGCCGAGTATCTTCGTTCTCGAATTGCAAGCGTCACGCCAAATACTGCTACCAGAACACAAGCCCCAAGCGAGGCGAGGAGGGTGGCGCTTTGCCATCGATACCGAGAAGCGAGCTTTCGCAGACGGTACGACAACGAAGGGGGCTTGGCTAAAATGGGATCTCCCCTCAGCCAATACCTTAGATCGGTGGCGAGTTGCGATACCGATTCGTATCTTTGATCTCGATCGTTGGCCATGGCTTTATGGCAAATCGTGTCCAGGTCGTCATCGATAAGTCTTCCGTGCGTGTAAAGCGACCGATGCGAACTTGGTTTGATTGGAGGGTTATCTCGCTTATGACTCGACCATTTCGAGTGAGGGATTTGCTTCCAAATTTCATGTGGCCACGGAGGACGCTGGGCGACTAACTCGTAGAGTACGACCCCTAAACTATAGACGTCGCTCAACGTATCGGTATCTTCCCTTCCATCGGCTTGTTCAGGGCTGATGTAGCCAGGCGTGCCCATCGTAACACCTATTCGAGTTACCCATCGGTCGGACGGTTCTGTCGGAGAGGCTTCGTTCCACGATTCGGCGGCTTTGGCGAGACCGAAATCAATGACGTGTGGTAGGGATACTCCGTCTTGCTCCGTAACGAGAATGTTGTCAGGTTTCAAATCTCGATGAATGATCCCCTTTTGATGAGCATGATGGACAGCTCGGCAAACGTCGATAAACAGCTCAACGCGCGACTCCAACAACAATCGTTCGGAATCGCAATAGTCGGTGATCCTCAGTCCATCGATTTGATCCATGACAAAATAAGGACGTCCATCGGGCGTACTTCCGGACTCGTAAACTTTGACAATGCCCGGATCTTCGAGCCGACGAAGCATGAGATGCTCTTGTTCGAACCGGGACAAAAACTCGGCGGAGTTGAGTCCCATTCGCATGACTTTCAAGGCGATCGAAGGTCGATTCGGAGATTTACTGTCGTCGACCGAATAGACTTCGGAAAAGCCGCCCGCTCCGAGGTTTTCGAGGATTTCGAAGCGACCGATCCGCGATCCGGGGTGAAACGTGAGGGTTGGTTGACTCGATGCGGTCCACGCTTTCGTAAGCGTTACCGGGGTCAAAAGACAGGTGGAGCAATGGTGCAACCCTGCCAGAGCGGGAGTATGGCACGTTTGACAAGTCTTTTGCTTCAGCATCATCATCAATGTTCTAACTCGACTTGACCCTTCTCAAGAGCGAGGATGCTCCATTTACCAATTGATGCGACCGCTCGCATGCGCGTCGCGTTAGTTTACACCGAACGCGGTAGAGACTGCTTCGTTTCACACCAATACTGTTCAATTAGGTAGCGGTACGGCGCAAGCCGTCCGGTAAAGACGAGAAAACGCCGAAAAACCGGACGGCTCGCGCCGTACCGCTACAGCAAAACGTCCTTCTTTAATACGAAGAACTTGTCATCGCGCGTCGTGTTAGGTACGCCCAATACTGGGGTTTGCCTAAAGGAAAAAGCTTCGAGAACGTCGTCGTTCGGCGACATCCAATTCTTCGACAAAGCACTGGCTACTCGCCATGAGCGCATCGATGTTTGAGGAAGTAAGTGGCGTTGAATCCGTACTGCTCCTCGTCGCTTGACGTGTTGCGTTATGGGTCAATGCCAATTTAATATCGCCCGCAGCTCCCTGATATCCGTCAACTAGGATTTGATAGGATTGTCCGGCGACCGCGTTGAACGACACACGGCTCGTCAATACGGAACGGCTTTCATCATCATTGGTTGCGAGGCTGGTCAAAGCATTGACGGCTGTGCCGCGATAGACTCCAAGAGTTGTATCAAACGAGCTTCCGGCTGTCGTGATAACGGTCGTTCCATTGGACGGGGCAGTCCAAGTCCACCAAACGGATTTACCGCCACTCACCGATCGAACAGTGGGTTCACCCGCCTCGCGCGTTGCACCAACGTTGCTCCCGGTTACGTTGGCCGTCGTTCCGGTGATGACGCGACGATTCGAAAACAGATCGTTCGATGTCGTTGGTGGAGGCGGCGGCGCGTCGTTGTCTAGAATGCTGACGGTCGCGTTGGTCAGCGTCGAATCGATGGCGTACGCCGCATTGGATCCGATCGCCAGCACCAGGGTTTCTGTCAATTCAACGAGGGTGTCATCCACTGGGTTGATAATGACATTGACGGAAGCAGCACCGGCTGGAATGGTGACCGTCGCGGGGACCGCGTTGTAGTCCGATCCACTCGTAGCCGTTCCGCTGGCTCTTAGACTGACGGCTAGGGCCGCCGTCGTGGCTCCGGTTCGAGAAACGACAAACGTCCCTGAGTTGACGGCTTGACCAGTCCGCGTTTCGGCTGCCGTTGCGTCGGAGGCGCGAATCGAAACAACTGGGAGTGTTGGAGGTGGTGGCGTCACTGTGCCAACGATTGAATCGATCCAGGCTGCATAGGCATCCACACGAGTGTCAAAGGACAAATCTCCAATTGTGGCATTCGCGTTTGAACCTCCCGAGGTTACGCCCGCGACTTGATAGACACCATTTACCAGCAAGAAAGCCGGGCCACCCGAATCACCCGGGGCGGTGTTCGATTCGGTGTTGTTGTCGAAATTCCATTGGATCTGCTTGGGCGTCACGATATCGATGGCGGTGGTACCGACGCGTTTCGTCCCAAACGAACCATCGGATCCCGTAGTCCCCGTTCCACCTCCACCAAAACCGACCAAGGTGAGGAGCTGGCCGACGTTGGGGGTGCCGCGATGAATTGGGCTGGCAGCGACATTCGTTACCGCCTGATTCAATTTGTAGATGGCGATGTCGTTGGCCGAGTCTTGGCCGATCGCGTTGCCGTTGTAATTGGGGTGCACGAAAACTTGGCTGGTTGCATACGTGCTTCCCCCGACCGTGAAACGCCCGGCCGTGTTGGCAACTCCCTCAGCGCAATGAGCCGCCGTCAGAACATACTGCGGCGCAATCAAAGTCCCCGAGCAGAAACTCCCGCTATTATCACCCACCAGTCCGACTGAGGGAAACTGCGTGGTGGTCGTACCGTTGATAATGTATGCAATATTGCCACTGGACGGATCCGAAGGCGAAGCCAAGATTGCCATCAAGGCTCGCTCCTCCAGGGCCTCAAATCGCAGCGATTTGCTGGCCGATGCTCTCGATTTGGAGAACCTAGAACGCGGGGAAGCAGTACCAAAGATCTTAGACAAGTTGTTAAACATGGCGAAAACTTAGAAAGCAATGAGGAGAGGGAGGATTTTGGGGAGAAGGACGAACGTCTTTCACTTGGATTTCCGACGAGTTCCCGGAGGCAAGCGATAATCTTTTGCGCAATCCGCAGATTTTCGTCGCTACCATTGTCATGTCGATCCAACGTCGAAGATTACACAGTCTCGGGCAAGTCATGTCAAATTTTTCTTGGAAATCGCAAAGAGTCTTTCGACTTCTTCATCGAGTTCGTCTTCATGATCGAGCGTCTCCAGGATCTGATGCCGTAGTTCCTGGGAATACCGTTTGCGAAGTCGGTGAAGGTGGACTCGAAAATGAGGTAGGCTCACGCCGCACTGTGCGGCTGCGTCCGACTGGCTGGAGTCATCTTTGTCACCGACAAGCCAAGGTAGGAGCGATTCAAAGAGTTGCTGTTTTCCGGTATCGCGATATTGCTTTGCAAGGGACTCGATCGTGTTGTGCAATAGGCTGGTCAACCACGCCTTGTCAAAGGCGTCGACTGGCGTCGCAGCCTCAGCCGCAATGCCTTGCAGTTCGGAAAGAAGCCCTTCATCTTCGAGACTGCTGATCGAAATGCGTCCACCACGTTTCTCCGAATTGAGAGAACGAGCGCGATTGGCGAGGCAGTAATCAAGCGACTTAAGGAGCCACGAACGAAGCTTTCCTTCGGCTGAATTCGCTCGTTGGAATAACTCTTGCCTCAATACAACGAAGAAAAATTCCTGCGTAATATCCTCGGCGTCGGCACTCTGATAGCGTCGGCAAAGAAAAGCATACACGGGCCCCCAATAATTTTGACAGAGTGTTTGAAACGCGTCCTCTCGAGTTTCAGGGTCCGCTAACTTGCGGACCAACGTCCATTGTGTCGACGGAAATTCTAGTGACATAGGACGATCTTCTAAGCAATAACCGCTGCGATCGATTTCAAAATATAGTCGACGTTTTCGGGATGAGCTCCGTGTCCCATGATCCCGATCCGCCAACATTTCCCGGCCAGCTTTCCGAGACCGCCTCCAATTTCAAGATTAAACTCGTCAAGGAGCCGTCTGCGGACTGCGGCTTCGTCTTTTACGTGCGTTGGAATGTTGATCAAATTAAGCATTGGGAGCGAATGGTTTGGATCGGATGCATAAGTGAAGCCTAGTTTAGCGAGGCCAGCTTTCAAATATTCATGGACCGCACGATGACGAGCAAACCGGGCTTCCAACCCTTCTTCTAACACTAGTCTTAGTGCTTCGTGAACTGCATAGTTCATGTTCACAGGGGCGGTATGATGATACGCTCGATTGCCTGACCAATAGTTGCCAACGAGATTCAAATCGAGATACCACGAATTGACCACTGATTTCCGGTTCTTCACTTTGTGCATGGCTCGTTCGGAAACCGTTACCGGCGAAAGTCCCGGCGGGCACGACAAACATTTCTGTGTGCCCGAGTAGGCAGCATCGATACCCCACTCGTCTATCTTGATCGGAAGCCCGGCAAACGACGTAACGCAGTCCATGACCAGGAAACCACCGTGCTTGTGGACAGCCTCGCCAAGCTTATCAAACGGTTGATGGGCACCGGCTGCGA
>JANOAI010000570.1:0-9326 GCA_031411055.1 Pirellulaceae bacterium | reverse complement strand
TTCGCGAGCCAGTTGTTCGCGCGTTTTGAGCTGATAGAAAAGAGCTCGCTTCTGATCTGGGAGTGAATAGTCGAAGCCTAAATTGCGCAAAAAATTGTCGGATGCACTAATGGCCATGACTTCGAGCACGCCATGTTCACGTGCGCGCTCGACGCATTTGCGCACGAGCTCACTTCCGATGCCGTGGCCTTGGTATCCGTCAGCAACGGCCAAACATTGGATCTCCGAGAGCTTTCGTGAATAGATTTCGACAGCCGAAAAGCCGATGACTTTCTGCTCCTCGTCATTGGCCAGAACGACCGCCACAAAACCATTCTCCATTAAATTGAGCAACTCTTGCCGAGTACGCTTCAATAGCTTTTTGGCGGCGACATAGGGTTGCAATAATGCTTCAATGGCCGGCAAATCGGAATCGCCGGACGGACGTATCTGAAAGTCCAAAGCTGGCTTGACGGGTGTGGATTCCGGTTCAGACAAATGCAACCCCCATTTGATTACGCGAATTGCGTTCCATCGTTCATGGCCATGTAGTCGGTAATGCAATGCAGCAAAGGTTGCGGATCAGGCGACCAAGCAACGGTGGCCGCGATTTTCTGTTTGAGATTCTTGACTTGAACTTCGCCCGTGTCGAGCTCGTTCGAGCCAGCCACGAGCGCAATCGCAAAGCCATGCTCATCGGCATACTTGAGCTGGTTGCCTAGTTTTTTCGCCTCAGGATAAAGCTCCACGTTCCACCCCGCATTGCGAACAACTCGACACATTCGCATGTAGTCATTCAATCGAGCACCATCAAAATACGGAACAAAAATGGAAGCTGTCGAACGAGGACGAGGCAGCATTTCAAGCTGTTCCAGTGCGGCCAATAGCCGATCCAAACCCAGCGAAGCACCCACGCCTGGCAAATGCTGCTTGGTATAAAGTCCGGCCAAGTTATCGTAGCGGCCACCACTACAAACGCTGCCGATACTCGGAAGATCGAGCAGAGTCGTCTCGAAAACGACACCAGTGTAATAGTCTAACCCACGAGCAATCGTCACATCGATTCGGAATTTTTCTTCGGCGATACCGTAGCTCGTCAAAGCATCGACGATTGTTTGAAGCCGTTCGACCCCTTGTGTCCCAAGTTCGATTCCTTTCAGCAAGGCCCCGAGTTCAGCCAAGACCTTAGCATTCGAGCCCTTGAGCTTGGCCATCGCAAGGACTTCATCCGTTTGAGCCGCGGATAAACCTGCTGCTCCTTGAAGCTCATCGCGCACGACGGTCTCACCAAGCTTGTCAAGTTTGTCTAACGCGCGAAGTACGGCACCACTCTTCTCGTGAAGCGAAAGCTTGGTCAATAAGCCGTTGAGGACTTGTCGATTGTTGATTCGAACTTGAAAACGCTCGATACCGATTTCTTGCATCAGTTCGATCATCACGATCGCCGTCTCAATATCGGCCACAACACTTTCGGTACCGATCGTATCAAAATCGCATTGCACAAACTCGCGATAGCGACCGGCTTGTGTATTCTCACCTCGCCACACCGGAGCAATGTGATAGCGTTTGAAGGGTGTTCCAAGCTGTGAAATGTGTTGTGCGACAAACCTCGCCAATGGAATTGTCAGGTCGAATCGCATGCCAACCTTACGTCCACCATGCTCGAAGCGATACATCTGGCGATCGGTTTCGTCGGACCCCTTGCCAGCTAGGATCTCAAGATACTCAAGGGCTGGTGTATCGATCGGCGAGAAACCAAAGCGTCGATAAACTCGGCGAGCTGTCTCCATCAGCTTCTCGCGAGGGATCATGACTTCCGGAAGAAAGTCGCGAAATCCTTTGAGCGTCCGCGGCTCAATCAATCCGGGTGATGTCATGCTTCGTTGGTCTGAATTTCTTATTTGAAAAAGGACTGAATACGGTAAGTTTATACTTGAGATTCGTCGTCGACACCCTGGAGTGCAGCCTTTCGGCGATCAACGCGCTGGAGTCTAGCCTTTAGGCGATGTACTATTTTATCAAACTTGATGCGGCTAAAGCCTGGACTCCAGCGCAAAGCGGCGATATGAGTTAGAGTATCGGCAGCATGGGAGGTTCGGGGCTGCGGATAGAAGATGGATCGGTTGTAAAAAATTTGGCTTCCATGTACTCGGAAACTTGTTCGGCAGTTTCAAAATAGAGGTCGTACACCGCATCGTCGTCATACTCACAACTCGCCGTCGTGTAGTCGCGGCAAATCTGGGGACGCGTTTGATAAATGCCGCAGCGATTATCTTTTTGCAAGTGCTTACACACGGTGTGAACGAGCAGATACCAAGTCTCGTCTTCTACGAAGACCGAGGCGCGATCATGGAGCAAGTACCAACGCATGAAATCGAAATCCGAATGCTCGGTTGGCGTCTCAATCGGCAAAGCAAAGTATCGGCAGCAGCGGGCGGTGCAGTAATCGCAGAGGCAATCTTCTTTCGGAACGGCTTCTCGGTCAGGCTTGCGACCGTCGATTGTCTTGAGCGGTCCGTCGTAAATCATCGTGGACATGGTGTGGATTCAGCTTGATTCTTTCGGAAATTCAACAAAACGTTCATGCAGAAGCGTACCAAAGCTCTGCTTCCGTCGCTAGGCTTTGAGGAAGTTTGCTTTCGAACATCTCGAATGAAAAATGGCACAATTTTCGTAGTCTATTTCTACGAACGACGAAAAAACTTCTCCAAGGCAAACCCGTTTGGACAGATTTGAGTCAGTCCAAAGCGGCGTATGGCATTGAGGACAAAGAAACGCTTGGAAGACTAGGCTTTGTTTCTAAACGAGCTGTCACGTAGCTGCGTCTCTCCGAAACGCAGATGTTTCGCGTCTCGGAGAGACGCGACTACGTGTTTAGAAACTAAGCCTACCTTTCTCGGATGTTTGGGTTGCACCCTCTCCCAAGCATGATCGAAGGCATTTATTGTTAGCCAAAGAATACCTCCGAAGGATTGCCTGGTTTAGACTGCCATTTATTCCCGGTGATTTGTGATAGGATGATGAAATTATCGATCGAAATTTGAGCTTAGGAAAGGTCTGAGTTTTGGAAATTGTGGTAACGGCTGTTGGGCCGGACAATGTGGGTTTGGCGGATCCGATCATTCATGACTTGACCGGACGCGGAGCCAACATTGACGAAATCCAGATGTACAATCACGACGAAGCCGCCGTCTTCGCGATGATGTGTCGCGTCCATGTAAACGCAGACCAGCTTCAGCCAATCAAAGATTCGATGGCGCAGATTGGACAGCGCAAACAACTCGAAGTTCGGGTCTGGAGCCCTGAAGAACGAGCGCACCGCCCCCGATTGGCAATTTGCACAACGCTTCTTGAAGCCACGCCGCGCGCAGTCTTAGAAGCAATCCGGGTAGGGATGATCCCGGCCGAACCGGCGTTACTTATTGGCAACCGGGATAAATGTAAAAATCTGTCGGTCGAATTTGGTGTCCCCTGGGAGTCCATCGGTCGCGAAGATGGCTCGGCAGATGACGACAAGATGTGTCGTTTGCTCGACGAACACCAAATCGACTACGTCATTTTAGCAAGATATATGCGCATCTTGCCTCCGGAAACTTGTTGGAAGTTCGCTGGCGGACGCATCATAAACCTACACCACGGTCTACTGCCGAGTTTCCCCGGTCTGCGACCATACCATGACGCGTTTGCCGCGCGTATGCTGACCTTCGGCGCGACATGCCATTTTATCGTCCCCGAGCTGGATGCGGGTAATCAAACGATCAATCAATCGACGTTTGCCGTACCGCCCGGTACGAAAATCGATGAAGTGGTCAGCGAAGGGCAGGAGTCGAACGAACCCAAGTGTTTGGTCGAAGGTGTACGACGTGTCGTCACGCGCGAGGTGGTACTCCATTTCCACCGAGTCATCGCTAATCCCAAAAGGTAAGCCTTCCAGCTACGTTTTCCTCACCTGTGTTGCCACGTTCAATGGGAACGTCGGCTGTCGTCATTATTTCATCGCTCGCGACGAGCACACCGACAAAGGTTTCGCAACATGCGCTTTCTTGTTTCTGTTTTGATGTTTTTCGGGTCGAGCTTTAGCCACCTTATCGCTGAAGAATTCGCAGCCGATCCGGCACCCGATAAGTTAAAAATTGCGACTTGGAATGTCGAATGGTTCTTCGATGACAATGCGGCTGACAATCAAAGCAAGATCGCCAAGGAAGAGATGGCACCCAATGCGGCGGCTTGGAATTGGAAACGCGATGCAGTGGCTGCCGCGATCGCAGAAATGCGTCCAACGGTGATTGCCTTGCAAGAAATCGAAGGCCGAACGGTTCTGTTCGAACTGGCTAAAAAGCTCAAAGACACGCATAAGCAAACTTATCGCATCGCATTCGTCGAAGGTTTTGATGGAGCGACCGAGCAAGACGTTGGCATTCTTTATCAAAGTGGTTGCGTCGAGTACTCGCGTCGTGAACAAAACAACGCCATGTTTAAAAGCGATCAGTTCTACTCATTGTCGAAACATCTTTTCGCGAAATTTGAATGGGAAGCGGCTGGTCGAACCGAACCCGTCAACGTCATCACCGCTCACTTGCGGGCTCGCGAAGAAGCGGCCAAAGAGCGAATCAAGCAGTCCAAACTATTGCACTACATGCTTCGCAAGCAAATTGAAGTCGGCGAAAACATTGTCTTACTTGGTGATATGAACCTCGAAAGTCGTGAAGGGACCAAGATGACGGATGATGATGGAATTGAGGCTTTAACTGGCCGCGAAACGCCTTCCAAGAACGACGATCTCGTCGATCTGCATTCGCGGTTGCCGGCGGGTCAACGGCGAACGCACATCGTCGTTGACAAAGAATTTGATCGAATACTCGTAAGCAAGTCGATGATCGAGGATGAGCCAAAAGTCAAAGACTGGGTCTTTGAGAAGATTGAAGTCTTGCCGAAACTTGTCCTACGAGGTAACGACAATACTTCGGATCACTGGGAAAAGCGGTACACAAAACCAGTCGACCAGCGCGAGCCATCAGATCATTTACCGGTCATGGCTACGTTTATGCTTAAGTAAAGCTGAAGTCGAGTATTCTGCGGCGATACCATTAGCCGTGAAGCGCGAGCTTCCGGGTGCGTTTCAGGGTTGGTTGAGCCTGGCTGGTTGAAAATGTCGGAAGATAACGAGCTTGGATGATTCTTGAAAGCGAAAGACAAACGAACTATCGCTCCCTTCTCCCCGGTAATCCGGGGAGAAGGGTTGAGGATGAGGGGGCATTGTTTCGAAGCGAATTGGCCCCTCACCCCCCGCCCCCTCTCCCCAGAAGACTGGGGCGAGGGGGAGAAAGAGTGCGGATAGTGGCGATTTGGCTGCGAAGGCATTTTCACCAGTCCAGTCATATCCTAGGGAACTTCGCGGTGCCGCGAAAATGCGACGGGCAGCGTGGGCTGCTCCGCTAAGGAAGAGTCCGAGCTGGCAAGTGTTTTGTAGCACAATAGCTAATTTTTGTGCCATGCAGACGCATGACCAATCTCGGGCTAGTGTACGAAAAGAAATTCGCGTGAGCTCATCAGGCTCCACAGCAGATCTTCGACAACAATTCTCCGTTCATCCTTCGATGCACTGATAATTTCCTTCTCAAGCCCTTCCGTTTCGGCAGCGGTAGGTTCGCGTGACAACGAACTTAGGAACGCGTGTCGAATCAGGCCGCGAGGGTCAAGCGTGTATTCGTCCATCCACTTATCGACGTTGCTTCCCTTCTCGGCGAGCTTTGGGTTGAGCGTATCGCCATTGTTGATATTCAAAACCTGAACGATACTGGGTTCATCACTTCGCTCGCATTCACATGTAATACGGCGTTGATTGCGACCAAACGTCTTCAAGAACGGATTCACGACGGTACTGTCATATAACTGAATGGCTCGTGTTCCTTCCGGGTAGAACTTCGTATCGCTGACATCGGCACCGGGCATTTCCGTTTTCGTGAACTTGCTCGGTGGTCCAGCGACTTGCACGACCGCGTCGTGCAATACTTCGGCCATCATCCGTTTCGGATAGTAGTGTGAAAAATACTTTCGATCAGCTTGGTTCGCTTCGGTAGACATACTCGATCGCTGAAACGTTTCCGAATTCAAAATCAATCGCATGAGGCTCTTCAAGTCGAACTTGTGCTCCTGGAGCGACTTGCATAGTGCATCCATCAACGCCGGATTGCTGGCTGGATTGCTGGCCCGAAGATCATCGACCGAGTTAACGATCCCAATTCCAAAGTAGGCCGCCCAGATTCGATTTACGGCGGCACGGGTAAAGTACGGATTGTCTGGCGAAGTTAACCAATCGGCCAAAACAATCCGTCGGTCACTTGGGTCATCCGGGTCGAGCGGTTTTGCGTCGAGCGGGGCTGGTGGTTGCGGTTTGCCTTTGGACGGTTGAATCAGATCTCCACTTTCGAGAACAACAACGGTCCGATCGCCACCTCCGCCACGGGCATCACCGCCCCATCCTTTGGCACGCACACGAGCAAACATATTAGCCATCGCATAGTATTGGTCGTTGGTCCACTTCTCGAGCGGATGGTTATGGCATTTGGCACACCCGATCGACAATCCCATAAAGGCTTGGCAAGCGTTCTCGGTCATGTTCTCAGGATCTTGATTGATCGAGTAAAAATTCACGGCGCCGTACTCTAAAGACTCTCCCTTCGCCGTAATAATCTCGCGTACGATTTGATCCCAAGGGCGGTTGTCGGCGATCTGTGTATGCAACCACCGATAGTAAACTTTCACCGCTTCCGCTTTGATTATCGAGCTATTCAGCATTAAGACATCCGACCAACGGTAGGCCCAGTAGTCGACGAATTCGGGACGCTTGAGCAAACTTTCGACCAAGACTTCTCGCTTGTTGCTGGCCGAGTCTTTCAAGAAAGCTTCGACTTCATCGGCCTTTGGCAAAGTACCGATCGTACAAACGAAAGCTCGTCGCATGAACTCACCATCCGAGGCCTTTTCCGAAGGCGGCAAACCAAGCGAACGAAGCTGGGCGATGATTTTTTCATCGATCACATTCGCAATGGGGAAACCGTCGAAACTGTCGGCAGGCAAATCGGTATCGAACGGGACCGCGATTCGGGCCATGGCAATGCGACTCGAAAACCATACGCTGATGGCTCCCTCGCCAGGTCCAATAACATTTACTAAACCATGCTCGTCAACCGTCGCTACCGCCTCATCGGTGGAGGAGAATTTCGACCAGTGTGTCACGTCCTCAATTCGACCGTTGTCATAGTGGGCTCGCACGATAATCGGCTGACGATCACCTATTGCCAATAGAACTCTCGACGGCAAAACTTCGACTTCGCGAAGCTGGGGTTCTTTCGCAATCGTGTTGGGCGCGCCTGAGGCTATCCAATCCGTTAATACCCGATAGTCATGTGATTTTTCGTCGAGTCGTATTCCACCTTTGTGTTCAATGATCCCAATCGGCTTAGCCACAAGCAGCGAACGAGCCGCATCCGCAAGTTCGATCCTTCGACCACGGTCTTGACGCGTGATATTGAAGAAATCGGTATCAGGATCATAGCCACGCAGTGAAAGTCGAAAGCCGCCTTTACCCGATAACGCCCCGTGACAAGCACCCATGTTGCAACTCTTGCGTGACAAGACCGATTCGACGTGATTCCGAAACTCCCAGGACATGGGCTGATCCGCATGCTGGACTGAAATCTTCGCTTCCGCATCTAGCCATTTACCATTGGCGAGCTTCGCTTTTGCACGAACCGTGGACGTCCCGTTACCGATCGCAATAATACGGTCCCGTTCGACCTTAGCGATCTCTGAATCGTCAACACTCCACTCAACGTTTTCCGTGATAGCCCCAGACATCGATTGATCGGCAAGCTTACTTTGTAAAGAAACTCTTTGCCAAGAATCTGAGTGCGTCAGTTCGATACTCGGCGGAATGATTTCAAGCGACGTCAGCTCGCTTGCCAGGACGGCCGTCTGAAAAAAGTGAGCGGCAAAGAGCGTTCCAATGAACAACACGCAACATCGACCAGTGACCGATGATTGGGGTTGGCATGCGTTGGGATGATTCGAATTGACTCTCATTGGATGTTTCGTTGATTCCCTGTCGAATACTTATTCAATACTATTGCGGCTGAGGTGTGAGCCAACCATGCGTTTGAAGAAATTGGCTAGCGACTCAGGCTCCATACGTTCGTAGTTTGCAACTGAGTGTGAGGACGCTTAAAACAGTTCGCGGATTTCACGATAGCCGAAATCCACCAATGGAAAGGGTCGTCCGGCGGGACCAGGTAGATGAGCTTCCAGATTTAATCCAAGACTATGCAAGATGGTGGCAATCACCTCCGGTGGTTCGGTTGGCCGATCCGCTGGAACCGCGCCGATGGGGTCGCTGGCGCCGATGGCTCGGCCACCTTTGACACCGCCACCCGCAAAGCCAACTGTAAAGCATTGCGGCCAATGATCACGACCACCCGCCGGGTTCACCTTGGGCGTGCGACCGAATTCAGCCAAATTCACGACCATGGTATCGTCAAGCATCCCTCGCTGATCAAGGTCTTCGATCAAAGCCGAATAGCCTTGATCGTACATCGGAGCCACCACCATCTTCATCCCTTCGATGGAAGTGAAGGGCTTGCTGCCATGAATATCCCAAGTCGTTTCATTGAAGACAGTCAAGAATGAATTCACGGTAACAAAGCGGACGCCCGCTTCGATGAGTCGTCGTGCGAGCAAACAACTCTGACCGAAACGATTCATCCCGTATCGTTCACGAACCGCGGTAGGCTCTTTAGTTAAATCAAAAGCTGCACGAGCCGACTCGCTGGTCATAAGCCGATAAGCGGACGCAAAATTATCGTCCATGAGCTTGGCCGATTCACTGGCTTCAAACGACTTGACGGTCGAGTCGACGAGCTCGCGCATTCGCTGACGACGCTCGAGTCGCACTTGTCCAATTGTCGTCGGGGGCAAGAGATCAGGAACTTCAAAATCTTTCATCGACGGATCCGCCATGAGCGCAAACGGATCATGAGCTTTGCCGAGAAAACCACCGGCTTGACCATTGGGCAAATTTCCACCACCACGGCCCATCGTTTCTGGAAGAACCACATGTGGCGGCAAATCGGTCCTGCGTCCTTTTAAGTAGCCCACGACCGATCCGACGTGAGGCGTGTTCACGCCCCCTTGAAATTGACGCCCGGTTTGCATGATCTGCCAACCCGAATCATGAACGGCCGCGCCACGGTGAAAGCACGATCGTACGATCGAAAATTTATCTGCAATCTTGGCAATACGAGGCAGAATCTCCGAAACCTGAAAACTTGCCCCAGTGGCCGTCGCAATCG
>JANOAI010000569.1:0-18158 GCA_031411055.1 Pirellulaceae bacterium | reverse complement strand
GCGATCACCCTCTCCCGGCCGCTACCGCGTCCGACCTCTCCCAATGGGAGAGGTTACCATGAATTTCGACGAAATCGTTAGATTTTTCAGGCTTCACAATCGCGCACGGCTATTTAGTTTCTCAGCAAATGAAAACTATCTTTCGGCAATAGAAACGCCAAACGATCCCTTCGCAACCTACTCAGTTTTCCAACCAGCGCGCACAAGACGAATCGGGCTCCATGAAGCGCGCCAGATGTCGACGGTCCGTGTGCTGTCTTGACACACATGGTCGGAGCACTGGCAATACACAACCAGTCAAGCAACAATGGGTAGTCGTATCCAAATTCTCTCGGTCGCGTTCTTGTAGGAGTTTCTCATGGCGATCCTCTCACTGCGACCAACGTTTACAACGGTGATACGCTTGCCCCAAGAATTAGTCGTAAAGAAGCTCAGTGACGAGCTAAGTAGGCCAGAACGAAGTGCTACGAGTCTTGTCTTTGATCGATACTTTGAATTGCACGTCCCCGAATCGGAGATTCGCTATTGGTCTCCACATCTTTCTTTGACACTCGATGGCGACACGCATCACACAGTCGTGGTGGGGCGTTTTGCTCCTCGGCAGAATGTCTGGACTCTCGTTTGGATTCTCTACCTAGCCTTTGCCTTTACCTCGTTTTTCTCTTTGATCTACGCATACTCGCATTGGATCCTGCGCAGTACAACGTGGGTGAGTTTGCTTATCCCACTCAGCGCTATTGGAATGGTGACGCTTTACGCGATCAGTCAAATTGGGCAGGCCTGGAGTTCCGATCAGATGTCGGCTCTACGAGCGAACTGGGAGGAGATCGTTGAAAAGCATTTCCCGCCAAGTGTGGAATGCGAGCATGATTCAACTCCGAAGGATCAGAAGAAAGTGGTTACGTTTTGAATGAAAGAATGGGCTGCAATTCGAGTGGTGATTCGTTGCTTATATCGGCTCGCAACTTACCTGACTGTGACAGCGCTCGTCATGACGCTTCAAAGACGTCGAATCGAAAGAATTCTCCTGCCGCCATTCGTTTGGAACGTCCCTATTCGGAGAAAATTCTTTTGCATCATCGTGGCCACTGGGCTGGGGTTCGTCCTTGGTTCAGTAGCTCGCGCACAGTCCAATCCGCATTCCGATTCGGCGATCGATAGAGCATTGCCCAGTTCCGATCGCGTCGCAAAACTAGGCAAAGAGCTGGAGTCCGGAAAACTCGTTCTCGCCGAAGACGAAAAATGGGGACTTCTCCCCTCCCTTTTAAAGGCTTTGGAGATTTCTGACGAGACTCAGTGCCTGGTCTTCTCGAAAACCAGTTTCCAGCCACTCAAGATTGGCATCGATCGACCGCGAGCGATCTACTTCAATGATGATTGTTACGTCGGTTGGGTACAGGATAGCCGCCTGATCGAACTGGGTGCGGCCAGTCCTGAACAGGGAGCTGTTTTTTATACCTTGGATGCCGAGCGACTTGAGAAGCCGGTCATCCATCGCGATCGCGGCCAATGTCTTGTGTGTCACGATAACCAACGCACGCAAGCAGTGCCTGGTTTTTTGATTCGTTCAATGTTCGTGAGTTCGACAGAACGGTTTGTTCGTGACTCACCGGCGTTTGTTACGGACCATCGAAGTCCATTTAGCCAACGTTGGGGCGGATGGTATGTGACCGGTTCGGACGGTGAGATGTCACATCTCGGCAACACGATCAATCAAAGCAAATCGAATCATTATGAAGAAACTCAGTCGCGATATGCAAAATTGAAACTTCCTGAAAGCGTTGTTTCAGGACAGTATTTGCGTTCGACAAGCGATATCGTCGCCTTGATGGTCCTTGAACACCAAACACAGATGCATAATCATTTTGCGAGGGTCAGCCTGGATGCCAAACAGTTGGAACTTGCTAGGACTGCGCAGGTAGACAAGCAATCAGAACAGGCCGGAGAGTCTTTTGTGTTCTTGGATCGACTCGATCGAGATAGCGAGGATTTGATACGCTACCTCTTAATGACTGACGAGTTTAAACTAACGTCATCGGTGGCAGGCGATTCAGCCTTTACCGACAGCTTTTCCGAACGAGAGCCGCAAGACAGCCTGGGACGCTCACTATATCAGCTGGACTTACAGTCCCGGTTATTTCGTTTTCCTTGTAGCTATTTAGTCTATTCGGATGTGTTTGAGTCACTTCCGGTCGAAGCCAAGCGAGCGATCGGAAAGTGCCTCGGCCGCGTGTTATTATCGGAAAAGCCAATCGCTGGGTACGAGGGACTTTCGGATGATGATCGACAAGCTGTCGTAGAGATACTACGAGATACCAAAAAAACTTTCTGGGACGGCTACGTCGAACCGAATCGACGCCGTGCGATATTAGTGCCCTAGTGCTTCTTCACAGCTAATATTAGGGTACGACGGACTTCCAGTCCGTCGACAAAGGTTGGCACCGACGGACTGGAAGTCCGTCGTACCGGTTAAGCTCAACCCTCATTTCAAGGTGCGAACAAGCCCTAGTCCTGCATTCAACTTTCATTTCGGAACTTGGACGTTAGCTACCTTCGCCAGAACGTGGTGGTGCTTTTGGCTTTCCGCCACACTTTCGCAAGCTTAGCTGCCCAATTCGTAATTCGAAAAACGTGCGAAACATTGGGAGCAATGAAGCACTCGATCCGATTCTTCGCAGAAAATCGTTCCCCCTGGCCAAATGAGGTTCGGGTTGCGAAAATAGTGAGTTGGAGGACATGGCTACCTCATCATCCAGATACTTGGTCAAGAGATTATTGATACTGACATGTTTCGACGATTGGTAAACGTTCTCGTTGTCGTGTTTTTCTGTCTGAGCCAATACCTCTCAGCTCGAGCGGAGCCATTTGTTGCTGGCTTCGATCGCTTTTATAAAGAGAAGACTAGCGATCCAACTGGAGGGCGAGTTCTCCTCACGGAATTGAATTGTACGGCTTGCCATTCGGCCGAAAAGGATCTGAAACCGAAAGGTGGGCCATCGCTTTCCGGGGCCGGGAATCGGATCAGGCCTGATTGGATTGCGAGCTACTTACGCTCTCCGTCCCACGAAAAAGGTGGTGGAACAATGCCGCATATGCTGCATTTGGTACCTGAAAAGGACAGAGATGCTGCGATCCATTCTCTATTGGCTTTCCTGTCTTCGGAAGACGCCGAGGAACCCAAGATCGTTGCCTCAGGCGGGAGTCCGGTGGCGCATGAATTTTGGTTGAAAGGCGATATTGCTCGAGGCCAAACGCTCTATCATCAAGCGGGATGTATCGCATGCCATCGAATTGACGAAGCATTTCAAGTTCAGAAAACCGGACCATCGGATCTTGAACGTAAGATTGCCAGCCTCAATATGGAGCCCGACGAACTTGAAGAATTGGGGCTGGCTCTCCCGAAAGATGTTCAACCGATTCCAATGAGCAAGATGGCATCGAAGTATAACTTGCGCTCGCTATCAATGTTTCTCATCGCTCCACATCTTGTTCGCCCCGCTGGCAGAATGCCGAGCCTAAAACTGCAACCGCATGAAGCGGCGGATCTGGCAGCCTATCTCATTGGAAATTCCGTTGCGAGCTCAGAACCATCTCAATCCGCCGCAAAAGATCCAGCAAGCGACATTCAGAAATCGCACGATCATGACGAAGTGCTTGTGCAGCATGGGAAGACTCTCTTGGCAAAGCTGGCGTGCGCTAACTGCCATTCAATCGCAGACATCAAGCCAGTGATGTCGAAACCATTGAAAGAACTCCGCCTGAATGCGCTTCGTGGTTGCCTCAATGAGGACAACTCGGGACCAATCTTTGGTTTAACCGAATTGCAAAAAGAAGCGATCCAAGCCAGTATCAAGGCGATTCATGCAGAAGAATCCACTACAAAATCGGTTGCCAATCGAAAAGCAGAGGGCTTGGCTTTCACCATGCTACAACTGAATTGCTACGCTTGCCACGAACGTGGCGGACGGGGAGGAGTTGGACCGAAGCAGTGGCCGTTTTTTGAGAACACGCAACAAATGGATATTGGCGATGAAGGGCGAATGCCTCCTCCACTTGATCACGTTGGCCGAAAATTGCAGACGAGCTGGCTTCAAAGCGTTCTCGAGGGCAAGGGAAATGTGCGTCCACATTTTCGAGCCCGTATGCCGATCTACTCTGATCACGTCAAATCACTCGCGGCTGCCTTCGTTGAGGTCGACGCTGCTCATGGGTCGGATGATACAAAACCATCGGACGAAAAGACTGCGAGAACATTTGATCTGAATGCGGGCCGTGAGCTCATGGATTCGGGATGCGTGCAGTGCCACGCATTTCAAACCGAGTCGATCCCTGGAACGATCGGTATTGACATCGCGGACATTGGAAAGCGTGTTCAACGCGAATGGTTTGAGGCATTTCTGTTGAACCCCGCTAGCCTCAAAAAGAATACTCGCATGCCAACGTTTTTTCCCGATGGAAAGAGTTCCGTTCCACATGTCCTGGATGGCGATGTGCGACTTCAGATTGCTTCGCTTTGGGAATATCTCAATTCGAAAGATGTTCCCCTACCGACCAAGCTTGAGCAAAGCCGATCGCTTCTATTCGAGTTGGTCCCTCATGACGCGCCCATTGTCTTACGGACCTTTATGGAATCGAAGTCCGCTGGGACGTATGCAATCGCGGTTGGCTTGCCTGAGAAAATGCACTACGCCTTTGACGCACATCAAGTTCGATTGGCGGAAATATGGAAAGGCAAGTTCCTGAATGCCCAAGGAACATGGTTTGATCGCTCTGCTCCGCCAGCTATTCCACTCGGTTCTGATCGCGTCTTGCTTCCGTCTACGAGCTTCTATTCACGCAAACCGAAACAACAGTTTGTTCCCATCGACATAAATCGGTTGCGATTCCACGGGTATCGCTTAGATTCGCAACGAATCCCCATTTTTCGTTATTCGGTAGATGGTTTTTCGATTGAAGATTCGATCCGCCTCGATTCGGAACAAGCACTTGTCCGACAATTCAAGGTATCAGACGCCGATACGAGTAACACCTCCGAAGTCCGGTCCGTTTGGTTGCTGTTATCGGATAACGTCGTTCAGATCGACAAGGAAACGGCATCGACGCGATCGAGCTTAAAGCTACAAATACCAGCTGGCGTTGAGCATCAACGAATCCAACACGGCGAAACGTCCGACTGGATGATCTTGCTTTCCGGCCAAAAGGCAGTCGAGGTTCATTATCGATGGTAAGCAACGATTCGCCTATTCATTGTGAGCGGACATTTCTTATTCTCTTAGGAAATAGTGTTTCTACTTCCAAGAGACAACATGGAAAGCGGTTTCAGCCAATGCTTTTTGGGTTCCTTCGATTGTTAGTAACAAGCAATCTTATAGTCGGGATAATTTTTGTAGCCAACATTCAGTCGCTGCACGCAGACAATGCAATCAAGTTTGCCGAGTCCGATTTTTACCGGATGGTAACGATCACGACTTCTCAGGCCAGTGACTCTCGGGCGAAGAATTGGAAACCGGCGCCGGATTCACTCGTGTTGGAGGCAAGCGGGCTTGCCAAACTTCCTGACGGTCGGCTGGCCGTTGCAATTCGAAAGGGGGAGGTATGGTTTCTCTCGAATGTCTACGACGATCCACCCAACAACGTTGGCTACCATCGATTTGCTTCTTCATTGCATGAACCGCTTGGACTTCTCCTTCATCAAGGTTCGTTAGTGACCGTACAACGAACTGAGATGACGCGAATGCTCGACAAAGATCAGGACGACGTCTGTGACGAATATCAGACAATGGCAACCGGCTGGGGTGTAACCGGTAACTATCACGAATACGCATTTGGTCCTGAAGCAGACAGTGACGGCAATCTTTGGCTTACCTTAAATCTAGGTTTAGGTCTTAAGAGCGAACAAAAATCAGCCGCCCTCACAAATTCGACGCTTGGTTTTTCTCAAGCGTTATGGCGCGGGTGGGGAATGATCGTAAAGCCTGACGGACAACTGCTACCGATGTGTGCTGGGATGCGATCACCTTCCGGTTTAGGTAACAACCTCAATGGCGACGTCTTCTATTCGGATCAACAAGGAAACTGGGTCGCAACGAATAGTTTGCACCATCTTCGCAAAGGTGCATTCTTTCATCATCCGGAAGGCTTAGCTTCCATCAATCAACCTGGTTCCACGATCGAGCCCGTTTCGGAGGTTCCGGACGGGCTACCATTTCCGGACGCGATACAGAAATTATCCATCTTGAAGCCTCCCGCGGTTTGGTTGCCCTACAAGAAAGTCGGTCAATCAGCAACAGATATCATGGTCGATGCGAGCGATGGAAAGTTCGGTCCCTTTGCAGGTCAAATTTTTGTCGGCGAGTTTACGCAATCATCGATCAACCGTGTTTATCTTGAGAAAATTGACGGTGAGTATCAAGGAGCCTGTTTTCCTTTTCGCGAGGGTTTTGCTTCGGCCGTTTTGCGAATGGAACAAGGGACCGACGGCAGCGTGTTTGCCGGATTATCCAACCGCGGTTGGAGTAGTCTTGGCCCAGCTTCGTATGGTTTGCAACGGCTCGTTTGGACTGGGCGCATGCCGATGGAAATGAAAGAGATTTGGGCGCAGCCGGATGGGTTCGAGATCGTCTTTACCAAGACCGTGGACAAATCTTCCGCGGCCAACGTCAGCTCGTATCAGCTAACCAGCCATACCTATCGATACCATTCACAGTATGGGAGCGATGATATTCTTGAGAAGCAACTGGACGTTTCGAAAGCAACCGTTTCCGAGGACGGACTCCGTGTTCGACTTGTCGTCAGCCCGTTGCGTCAATACTTTGTCCATACGCTCGACGCGAGTGGCGTTCGGAGCACAGATGGCGAGCCGTTGCTACACAGCGACGGCTATTACACACTGAATCATATTCCCAATCAGGATCGTTGAAGTTGTTCGATCTTTGTTTCATCGCTTAGGCAAGTCGAAACCATGACTGAAATCACGCGACGCGATTGTCTTATCGGGACGGCTTTTGCCGCAATTGCAAGTTCGGCTCTCGGGCTGACGTCGGGCAAACCATTTCGGGTCGGTGTTGTTGGACATACCGGACGTGGCGATTACGGACACGGGCTACATACGATGTGGCTTGGTATTCCAGAAGCCCATGTCGTCGCCATTGCAGATGCGGATTCGAAAGGACTGAACTCGACGTTGAAGCAATTCGAAGGTGCCCAAGGTTTCACCGACTATCGGAAGATGTTCGATGAAGTGAAGCCCGATATTGTTGCCATTGGGATGCGTCACGTGGATCAACACCGGGATGTTGCTTTGGCAGCCATCGAAGCTAACGCTCGCGGAATCTACATGGAAAAACCATTTTGTAGAAGTCCGCACGAAGCGGATGAAATCGTCAAAGCCGCTCGTCCGAAGAACGTGAAAATCTCACTCGCTCATCGAAATCGTTTTCATCCCGTGTTGCCGGTTGTGAAGCAATTGGTACATGAGGGAGCAATAGGTCGAGTCTTAGAATACCGCATGCGGGGCAAAGAAGACACGCGAGGAGGCATGCTTGACCTTTGGGTCCTTGGTTCCCATCTATTCAATTTGGTGTGCTACTTTGCTGGGAACCCAATCGCCTGTTCAGCAAGCGTCGTGCTGAATGGTCGGCAAGCAAAAAAGGCCGACGCAATCCAAGGAGCAGAGGGAATTGGTTTGATGGCAGGTAACGAAGTTCACGCGCGCTTTGAAATGGAGAATGGACTGGTCGCATATTTTGACTCGATCGCAAAGGTTGGGAATGCCGCAGCCGGATTCGGACTCCAAATCATCGGAACGGAGGGGGTAGTCGATTTTCGAATCGATCGCGAACCGTTGGCTCAGATTCGATCAGGAAGTCCTTTTAACCCCAGTGTCGATCCAACTGCGTGGATTCCAATCTCCACCGCCGGGATTGCCAAACCGGAGCCCATTGAGCGGTTAGGAGAACAAATCGCAAAGCATTGGCTTCCCGGTCGTGAACTCATTCGATCGATCCAACAAGATCAGACGCCGCTCTGTGACGAAGTTGAAGCCACTGCCACTATCGAGATGATCACGGCCGTTTCCTGTTCGCATTTGGAGCGCGGTGTTCGTGTCGAGATATCCCAGATTCCTCGTACGAACCCTTGGGGCTAATCGGCCCACTCCAAGTCACTGAATTGATTGCCATTCATTCGTCGTTGTTACAAGCTATTTGGCCGACGGTATTGCTTCGCATTTCGGATGAAAATCATTTGCGGCCGCGTCTAAGATATGCGGGACAAGTAATTTGGAGAATCGAATGATCCGCCCGCAATGTTCAGCGTGCCAAATCATATCACTGCCGATGGTATTGCCACCCAATAGCGGACCAATCACGTACATGTGTTTGCTCGCCGCCAAGTGAGAATCAACCACTAACCCCATACCAGAGGGGTTTGCCTTGGCCAGCTTTCGTTTCAGTAAATTACGGATCAGCGCGTTCGATGATTTATCGGAGACTGTTTCGAAGCCCGTGCAGTTGATTGCAATTTGAAAGTAGTCATTCGAGCGATGTCTTTCACCTGTATTGTCGAGATAGTCAATTCGCAAACCAGCAACCGAATTTTCGACAACTTCCAAAAATCGAGCGGATTGAAAACTAAGGATTCCGGCTTGCTTCAACTTCTCAAGAGAGTCCGAGTATTGCCCGCCAGCCCGACGCTGCAATCGACCGATTTCAACTCCTTGGCAGCTCACGAATTCCAACTTTTGATCGTCGGCGAGTTTTGTGATAAGTCGAGTCATCCACGATGCGATACTGTCAAATGAATCGCTGAAGCCGTAGCCTTGGTCCTTTGAGGCGGTGATATCTGCTTTGACAGCGAGGTAAATCTCCTGGGCAGTTAACGTCAGTTTCTGATCCAATCGTTTTAAATAAGTGCATTCGAATTGTCGGTTAGTCGATTTTTCAGTAATCCGAGTTGGCCATTCGCCACTTGGAGAGAAAACGGTCACCTTCCCCAATCGCTCTGTTAACTCCTTTCTTTCACAAAGATTGTAAACGACCTCAATCATCGTCGCATTCGATCCGATCAATAGCAGATTGATCTTAGGCCAGCCATGCAATTTCAGATGTTTCGAGATTCGTTCCAAGACGTTCGACATTCCCGCCTTATAAAGATTGTCGATCACCATTCCACCCAGGCGAGGTGAGTATATTCTTTCATTTAAAAGCCGTCGAAACGGAGGGCTACCGATCGCAAGTACAACTTGATCGGCCGTTATCCGACTAAAATTGCGCTTTGATCTTTGGAAATCAATTCGAAAACGTTTATGGATCCGTTCGATATCGTTGACCGTAGCCTGTATCAATTTAAAACTGATTAAGCCACGTTTTGCGGCATTTTGTAAAGTCTCCTTTCCGATTGAAGTAAGAAACACTCCAAACAAATAGCGAGGAAGGAAAAGATCGTCCCAGTCATCGTTCGCGATCGCTCGTTCATTGACTTCAAGCCAGTGCGCAGTTAGCTCACCGGAATCCGTTCTAAACAGATCAAACGCCCATTCTTTGTTGTCTGACAACCAGTCTTTGAATTCCGAGAGTTCCGGCTCTGGAAGAAAATCCTTTAGCGATGTAATCACTAAAGACTTTGCCCCAATCACCGGTCCGTAGGCGATGCCTCCAAAAAAGTTGGACTGTGCTTCGATGATGGCGAGCCTCAACGCTTGCGGTGAAATTTCCTGTTCTAATCTTCGAATAAGATTCACAACGGTGATCGTAGACGCTAATCCTGACCCAACCAAGACTAAGTCAAAGTGATCGCCCAGAGGCGAATCGGACGGTTCAATCGGAGGGAATTGCTGATTGATCACTTGCGCAGGATTTCCAACAACGGTGCAATAGTCGGGAATGTTGCTGATTACAACCGAACCTGCACCAACCGTACACCATTTCCCAATTTTCACGCTTGGAATAACAACCGCCGCGGCACCGATATGCGTTCCTTCGCCGATTTCGACATGACCACACAAAACGGCTTGAGGCGATATATGCACAAAGTCGCCAAGTATATTGTCATGATCAATGCTAGCCCCCGTGTTGATCAACACATGTTTGCCGATCGTTGCATTCGCTTGTATAACGGCGCCATGCAATACGACAGTCCCTTCGCCGATCGTAGCCGACGACGCCACAATCGCTGAGGTATGAATGCCAATCCCATAATTGCAATTCAATTTTCGCGCAATGTCTGCGCGCAGCCCGTTATCCCCAACGGTGATGATCAACGGGTGATCGAGTTGAGGAAAACTCTCTTCTCGCAATCGCAATCCATAGTCCGATACACCAGCTCGCGTCGAGTCGTCATCGAATGTTGATACTACCTCGACCCCTTGGGAAGCTAAGACATCGGTGACGACGTTTGAATGTCCTCCCTTACCGTATAGGTACATTTTCAATTTTTGCATAACGCCGAGCTCTAAATTCAATTTCTTGGCTTTAACCGCCAAAGGCCGTTTGGATCATTTTTCGACCTGACATTGGATGAAAAAATATCTTAAGCACACTATTCGAGTTGAGGATTTATCGGGTACGGCTTCTGCTTCAAATACCAAAAGTTGGCCAAGCGAAGTAACGGATCAACGGCGAATCATCTCTATGGAGCCTCAAATCACCTTCCCCGTACCATCCAAAGGTCGACTCGCCTTTGTATTCCGAATCGATCTCAAGCCGGGGATGCCTTGTAGGCGAGCCAACTTTTAGCTTGTCGAGCAAGGTTAGCGGGCTCCCGCACTTTTTAAAGTATAGTTCCCCCCCGCCCTGGTGTTCAACGCTTTTCCCTCACGTTTTCCTACTATAACGCCTCTGTATACCGGATTGAACGCATTGCCAACCAAACATAAATCACGCAGCTTGAATCTAGTTTTTCCCTCTCGGTCTGCCGAAGGCGAAATGCGAAGTCGCTCATGATTTACATCGGCTTTGAGCCATCATTTTCATAAGCTCGGGGCTTAGTCGCTTCAATTGCCTCTTGAAGTTCCGCCAGCATCTTGGCGACTTCGATCCGCGGATCATAATCCTTACGCCGCATCGAGAGCGTTTCAATGGGAAGGAAGCCGCGATAACCCGACTGGCGGATGATTGTCAACAATTTTTTCATGTCAGTCCGCGTTGACTCCGTCGAACTGCCGACCGTTTCTTTGATTTGCCAATTTACGGCATAGGGGGCCATCAACGCGATATCAGCGTACGGGTCGGCAGTGATATATTTCCCAGTATCTACGAGCGCTGCGCACCATTCGCTATCCACTCGCTTTAATAAGCTTAAGTGTTCTTCGCCGGTTTTGATGAAATCCGCATGGTTTTGCACGGCAACGAGGACACCGAACTTCTTGCCGTAGTCAGCGCACTCTCTAAGCGAGTCAGCCATCCATGCTTCGACGGTTTCCCGGCTTGCATTGTTGGATGCCGCTTGCCAAGTCTTAAAAGGTGCTTGCGAATCGGCAAAAGCGCGAACCGCTGGCGCGCCAAGCTTCGCCGCGACTTCAATCCACGTCTTGATGCGTTGCACCCCTTCAGATCGGACGCTTTTGTCCGTAGTTGTAAAATCGTTGCGCACGCCGGTGCCACTAAAGCTGAGCCCAAGGTCAAAGGCGTGCCGCTTGAGTCGGTAAATGTAGCTATCGTCGGGTGCATTCGGATAGCCGGGAAAGAAATATCCGGTCACATCGACGGCGTCGAAGTTGTGTTCAGCACAGTAGTTGCAAACCTGAAAGAGATCGAGGCCTTGACTCGGATCCTTGGCATTCGCATTGAGCAGCTCGAGGAATGAATACGCATTGAGCGAAGTTTTCAAATGCGCACCACCCATTCGCTTAATGGGTGCAAACTCAGCATTTGCCTTGATGTCAGGGAATGAAGCCGTAGCCACCAACGGAAGGAACGCTGCGGTTTGGAGAAAGCTCCGACGAGTATTGGTTACGTGCATGGCCGATGGCTACCTAGAAGGAGCTAAGGATGTTGGCGTTAAAACGAGTTGTAGAATCGGAAGCTGGAACCCCGGCTCATTCTCTCAGTTCCCAAAATAATATAGCAGAGCGTAACCGAAAACGAGCCATGCGTTGTCGAGCCCCCCGTTCTCGGCCCGACCGATCGAGGGAACGAATCCGAACCATTTTGAAGAATCTTATGAGGATTTCGGGTGATATTTGCATCGCATTCCAGCAACAGCTACGATAAGCGAGTTCGATAATGGGTTGTGAATCGATCAAGATAAGCAATCGTAAGGCGGTCTCGTTTTGCCGTAATTGCATGTAACGCCTGCTATTTTGAAGCAACTCCCTCCCCTCCTGCATCCAGGCCTATGTTAAGCCACGACATGCAAAAACCGTTGTCTCGACGGAGTTTTTTGAATCGTACAGGAAGTAGTATCGAAGCGTTAGCGTTGACGTCACTGCTCATGAAGGATCATAGCGTCTTCGCTTCTGAGGCAGCTCGTACGGGCGCGGCGAAGCAGCCTCATTTTGAGCCTCGTGTGAAGCGCGTGATATGGTTGTTCATGCACGGCGGACCAAGCCAAGTTGATCTCTTTGATCCGAAGCCTGAACTTGCTCGCTTAGCTGGACAGACGCTCCCGGAAAGTTTTGGCGATGTCATGACGCGTCGCAAGGTCGCGCAGAATCCTTTGCTCGCTTCCGTTCGAAAATTTCATCCGCGTGGCGCATCGGGAATGGAAATAAGTGATTTCCTGCCGGAGATAGCTGAGTGTGCTGACGATCTTTGTTTGATTCGCAGTATGCACGGCGATAGCGTCAATCATCCGCAATCGGTCTATCAGATGAACACGGGGAGTGTTTTGATGGGGCGGCCGAGTGTTGGAAGTTGGGTTGCCTATGGTCTGGGAAGCGAGAACGAAGACTTGCCAGCCTTCGTCGTTTTACCTGATCCACGTGGCGGACTGAAAGGTGGGCCGCCAGCTTGGGGGAATGGCTTTCTGCCCGCTACCTATCAAGGAATAACGATGCGATCGGGCAGCTCACCGATTCTCCATCTGAATTCACCCGCAAAATTTGCTCCAACCGATCAACGCCGGACACTGGATCTCGTTCAGAAGCTGAATCGTCAACACTTGGCTGAACGAGATCACGATGACGAGTTATCCGCTCGAATTGCAGCTTATGAATTAGCTTTTCGAATGCAATCGGCGGCTCCCGAGTTGGTCGACATTCGTGACGAGACGGATGAAACACTTCGACTGTATGGCGTGGATGAGAAATCGACGCACGACTTTGGGACGCGCTGTTTGCTGGCCCGCCGCATGATCGAGCGAGGCGTACGTTTTGTGCAAGTCTATTCCGGCGATACCAATGGCTGGGATGCCCACAGCAACGTTGAGAAAAACCACAGTCAAATGTGCGCGGAGACCGATCTTCCGGTTGCCGGATTGTTAAAAGATTTAAAACGTCGCGGGCTTTGGGACGATACGTTGGTGATTTGGGGCGGTGAATTTGGGCGGATGCCGATGAGTGAATCGGGAACGGGTCGCGACCACAATCCTTGGGGATATAGCTTGTGGATGGCTGGCGGAGGTGTGAAAGCCGGGATGGTTCATGGGGCGACAGATGAGGTTGGTCTCAGAGCTGTTGAAAAGCCTGTTCATATTCGAAACTTCCATGCAACCTTGCTGCACTTGCTTGGTCTCGATCATGAAGCCTTATCGTTTCCAAAAAACGGGCTTGATGAACGTCTCATTGGGCCGACGGATGACATTGAAATCGTGCGGGAGATACTTGCATGACGCAACGATTCTTTTTTGTACTGCTAAGCTGCTCTTTCTCCGCGATCTTCCAGGCTGCCGAACCTGCGACAAGCCAGGATCGACAGTTCACCGAAACGCCGATCGTCGACAGCGATCGCGACCATTGGTCTTTTCGACCACTCTTGGCATCTAGGACCCCACAACCGAAGAATCGTAATTGGGCAATTTCGGAGATCGATCAGTTTGTCCTCGCCAAACTGGAAGCTTCCAATCTCCAACCCGCGACGGAAGCCGATCGACCTGATTTGCTTCGACGACTGAAGTTGGATTTGCTGGGTTTACCACCGACCATCGAAGAGATGGATACATACCACAAGGATGTCTCGGACGATGCGTACGAGCGACTTGTCGATCGGTATCTTAATTCGCCGCGATTCGGTGAACGCTGGGCACAAATCTGGCTTGATCTGGCACGATTTGCGGAAACCGATGGCTTTGAGCACGATCGAGTCCGAAACGATGCGTGGAAATATCGCGATTGGGTTATTCAATCGCTAAACGATGACCTTCCCTTCGATCGATTTGTAGGTCAGCAGATAGCTGGTGACTTGGATAGAGATCAACCGCAATCGATCGCCACCATGTTTTGCTTCGCAGGTCCGGATATGGCGGATATCAATGATCAAGCCCTTCGTCGACACGATCGTTTAAACGAACTCACATCGACTGTCGGTTCCGCTTTATTGGGTCTGCAGTTTCATTGTGCTCAGTGTCACGACCATAAAGTCGATCCGGTCAGTCAAGCTGATTTCTACCGATTGCGAGCCGTTTTTGAATCATCCGTGCCGGAGTTAAAGCGAGACAAACCGTTCAACAGCTTCACGTCCCCAACAGCCTCCGAGCCATCGCGATTTTATTTTCGCGGCGAGCTACAACAGGCTGGTCCGGCCATTCAAGCAGCTTTCCCTCGCATCGCAACCAATTCAGGGCGAGAGATCGACTACTGCCAAACCGATACGCCGCGAACTGAATTCGCGGCCTGGTTATTCCAAGAAAACAATCCACTCTCAGCCCGGGTGATCGTAAATCGCATCTGGCAAAGCCATTTTGGACGAGGCTTATTCGATACACCAAGCGACGTTGGCGTTGCTGTCGCTGGTCCGACGCATCCCGAATTGCTTGATTGGCTTGCAGCCGAATTGCGTCGCAATGATTGGAGCCTCAAATCACTCCATCGGCAGATTGTCCTGTCATCCACTTATCGTCAGCGGAGTTTTGCAAGTCCTGAAGACGAATCGTGGTCGTCTCGCATCCGAATCGATCCACGCAATGAACTATACAGTCGATTCCCAAGACATCGGCTCGATGCTGAAGTCATCCGCGACTCGATGCTCGCGACGGCAGGCCTATTGGATTACACGTCGGGTGGCGAAGGCGGGATGCCACCCCTTCCCGACGAATTGGTTGGCACGTTGCTCAAAGGGCAATGGAAGACGAGCAAGGATGAAGCCGATCATTGGCGACGGAGCATTTACATTTTTGCGCGCCGGAATCTGCGATATCCTATCTTTGAGTCGTTTGATCGGCCAGAAGCAGGCGATAGTTGTGCCAAACGTGATCCTTCAACCACCGCTATTCAGGCCCTTCAAATGCTAAATAGTTCACTATCATTCGAATGTAGCAATCGACTTTGCCGTCGCATACTCGGCGAAGACGTGAAATCAGATGTCTTGGATTCAAAGAACAATGAATCATTGAGAGAAGACAATATCGAAATGCTATATCGTTTAGCTCTAGCTCGCGAACCTACGAATCAGGAAAAGAAAATACTTTTAGAGTTCGTTAGCAATTCTGAATCGCAATTCGAAGCCAATTTTTTTGCTGCTTGTTTGGCTATCATGAACACGAGCGAATTTATCTACATCGATTGAGTTTTTATGCAATGCGAGGTTGGAAGCAACCTTGTCGCCGTTTCATAGCGGAATACATCATTAACGCAACATTCGCGATGAATCGCGCTTTATCCAATCGCTTCATGAATTTCGTTCCATTGCTAGGTCGTAGGAGGCTTCTCAAACGCCCGCCTTGGTTTTTCGCTTTGATTTCTTGTTGTCTTTGCGATCTTCTTCTCCATTCCACCGTTCGTCTTCCCAACGGGGTGGTTGCATCTGCGTATCCCATTTGTCAAAAAGTGTCTGCAGTTCGGCCTTTTTCGCAGGTTGATCGAGGCTAAAGTCGCGTTGTTCGCCTGGATCTTGTTTCAGGTTCACTAGCATCGGTTCCATCTCTTTCGAAGCTTTCACTAGCTTCCACTCTCCCTGGCGAACTGCATGTTGGACACCAAATCGAAAATAGAGTTCGCGTGCTTCAAGCTGTTTCGCTTTTCCTTCCATGAGAGGGAGAAGATTCACTCCGTCGATCGGAATCTCAGGTTTGGCAGTACCAGCGGCCGCAAGGGCGGTCGGTAGGACGTCCAGCTGAATCACCGGTTCCTCAACTACTTGGCCGCCGGTAAAGTGCCCTTTCCATTGAGCCATCCATGTGACGCGAATTCCACCTTCCCAGACGAACCATTTGTGACCGCGCAATCCCATTTGCTCACTGATCGCAGAGGCGCCTCCATTATCGCTGATACAAAAGATGAGTGTATCTTCTTCAAGCCTGAGTTCGCGAAGCTTCGACAGCACCTTGCCGATGGCTTCATCTGCCTCACCGATGAGCGCCGCGTAGCCTTGTTCGCGTTTATCCAGGTGCTTGAATTTTTCTAACCACGCGGGCGACGCTACGACTGGAGAATGGACGGCATTGAATGATAGATAGAGAAAGAATGGTATGGATTTGTTCGATTCTATAAAACTACAGGCTTCGCGCGCATACACTGGCGACGTGATCGGCTCGCCTTCAAGCTCGTTGATCAGTTCACTACCACGATAGAACGAAGGACCTTTACCTTCTCCGAGATTGCCAACACTTCCGAGGGCAAAATCGAATCCACGAGCAACGGGAAGAAATTGGGGTTCCGTATCGCCAAGATGCCATTTGCCAACGATTCCGGTCGCATAACCTGCGTCTTTGAGATACTGGGCCATCGTGCGTTCGCTCAGAAGGAGTTCGCGACCGGCTTTGGTTGGATTGGCGTCGTGACCGGTTCTCGCTTGATAGCGGCCGGTCATTAGTCCAACACGTCCCGGAGAACAGATGCAACCACTAGAATACCCGTTCGTAAATCGAACACCATTGGCAGCGATCGAATCCATATGGGGTGTCGGAGCTAACTTACCTCCATAGGCTCCCGGTTGGGCCCAACCCATATCGTCGAGGTAAAAGATAAGCACATTCGGCTTCTTTAAAGTCGAATCGGCAGCTTGCAAACTCGACATCGTAGAAACGAGAATCGCGAAACAATTAATCAGTCGGAACGTTTTCATCTTAACTCATTTACCTAAAACCGGCGGATCGTCGGGATAGTTGCTGTCTACTGTGCCGGCACTGCGTTCCAAACCTGAATCTCTTCGAACCAACCGCTCTTGCCAGCGACGCCCAATTCAATTTTCGATTTGGTTGGGTGGCCAATGCCGGGCGATTTGAAGTAGGCAACGGGCGTTCCGTCAATCGAGACGCGCATGGCTTCTCCAGCCGTCTCCACCATAACGCTATACGTCTTGCCCGGTTCGAGCTTGGTCGGGAATGTGATGCTGTGAGCCGATACAAGCTTCTTGATTTCGGCTTGGTTTTTTTCTTGATCTTTTTTCCACTCAACTACTTTGTTGTTCTGTGTCCCCTCCCGTTCATCGAGGATCGTGATGCCATTGAGCTTGAACTGAGCACGAGCAATGTGGCCGTAGTGCGAACCTTTATAACTTCGATCATCGAACTCAATATCGATCATCGTCGCTCCGTCGAAGCGAAGTTTGGCTTCGATGATGCTATCTTTGGTAGGAACCTCAAGTCCATAAACCGCCGCATGGGCTTTGATCTCGGGTTTACCATTCGCGGCGGGAATCGTTTGCTCGCGCGTTTGGGTTCCTTTCAACGCGCCGTTCTCGAATGCGAAAGTATCGACTACGCGATGCCATCGCTTATCGTGATTCGCTCCCTTGAAGTTGTCTGAAAACAACAACTCCTTCTTTATCGCGATGGCTTGCGTAGGAATTGAGGGGAGCTCTGACGGCTCGACAGCGTGGATCGAGCTCGACATGGGGATGAAAAAGGTGAAAAGGAGTCCGTACGCGAATTTCATTGTCGTCTCAAGTTAGGTTCAAGGAATGATTTCAGCACACTCATTCTATTCGGAACGGTTGCCCTTGGCAGCAACGCAACGCCACCATTCTAGTTCGACTGTCCCAAATCCTTTAACACGAAGCGGAAGTGAGTGGTTTGACTATCGAAACCTCAAGAAAACCACTCGCTTGCGCTTCGTGTTATCAATG
>JANOAI010000568.1:0-5344 GCA_031411055.1 Pirellulaceae bacterium | reverse complement strand
CCGAAAGGCCCAACGCAAGCCAATTGCGCGAGAATCATAGCGAATCGTTTAATAATACCCAGTTCAATGCGAGAGCTGGTCGAACCCAAAGGGGCACTCGCCTTTTCGACAAAACAACGCTTCCCGAAGTCACCCACAGCTTTACTTTTGCTTTGCTTTAGCGATGGCGAATGTATTGAGCCATTGAGACAAGCCTCGAGCGACATCGAACGAAATCGCGTCCACAACCGAATCAAAGGTCGATTCACCTCCTTCGATTGCATTGAACTCAAAGGGATGAGGTTCGAGCGGGAATACTGAGAAGTCGTTTGAGGGAACAAATCTCGGCGGTTCAAGCAGCCATTTTAATTCTCGGCTTCCGATCGACTGGAATGGTGGTCGCATTTCAATACGCTCTGAATTCAGAGAAGGAACACTCGGCAGTCCAGAGTTCGCCAATTTCGACTCGCTTTGGATGACAGAATTCTTCTCTCCTTCAGCGCTGATACGATTGAGGTAATTGATGATTTGGAGTACATCGATAGGAGATAGGAAGCCGTCGCCATTGACATCGTAGTAGCGAGGATTGTTGAGATCAAAATCGACGATGCGCGAAACGAGATCGTTATTTTGGCTTCGTTGGAGTTCATTGATAACGATCAAAACATCGATTGGTACTACCTCGCCACTGGCATCGACATCGACGTTGAGACGTTGGTTGCGCCAAGAAAGGACATAGAGGTTGCCTTCCGCGTCCGATTCAATGCGTACAGGGAAGTCCGATTCGCCAGTATCACCATCGTCGTCTGTAACTTTCACTTTCACCGTATATAACCCTGCCGCAGGATACTTGAATTCAAAGTTGAATTTGCGATCAGTGCTTAGTGGCAACGAAGTTTCACCCTTTCCATCCCCATAATCGATCATGGCATACCAAGAATCGGTACCCGGATCAGTAAATTGACCACTCCCTTTTAACGAAGGGCCAATCGTTGAAAGGATTTGCGGACGGGCTGAGACAAACGGCGGGATATTGGCGATTTTCGTAACAAGCTCGCCAACATTCGAAGCGCCATGCTGATCTCGCCAGAGAAGCGAAATCATTCGTTCATCGCGATCATTGGTCGGGTCGTCAAGGTATCGATGCTGGACATGGACATCAAGACCTTGGGCCGGATCCATTTCAAACGATTCAGGCGGATTACCGTCACCCCAATCGACGATAAGTGTGAATATGTCACCAGCATCAGGCTCAGTAATTATTCCGGATAGCGTGACGACACCGCTTTCGGGAACAGTGGCGGTGACGGTTCGATTTTGAAAGGCTGGGGCGACGTTGCTAAGATGCGTTAAAACAACATCATTGCCAGTTCCGCCGCGATAACTGATTCGGAAGGTAAAGCCATTGAAGACAAGCAATGATGCTTCTGCCAAACCGTTGAATGTTCCGACCACCGCATCGATTCCATCGTTATCGAGAATTCGGTACGTGTTGCCAGGGATCGACGAGAAACCGGCCGAAGCAGTGAGGATGGAACCGCCAAGATTGACGGTCCCATTCACCACAAGGGAGTCGTGATTGTTGCTGGCCGAGCCTGCCGTGGTTCCATTGAGCTCGGCACGGAATGTAGTGCGCGTTGTCAAAACAAGATTGCCATTCGAGGTCAAAATGCCAGGGCTCGCACCTGGGCTGACCGTGCCGGTGGAACCGGTGATCGCACCGACACGACCTTTGCCGCCTACCGTTCCACCACTCAAAGAGATTGCATTCGATTGCAGACCATCGATAAGAAGCGAGCCCGCTGAAACGGTGAATGTTCCCGTCAGTGTGTTTGTTAGTGCTAGGGTCATGGTTCCGAGTCCCGTCTTCGTCAGCCCACCGGTCCCAGCGATAAACGCGTTGACGACGAAGTCTTGGGCGTCGGTGCCGTCAGCAACGTTGAAGGACTTAGCCGTCGAGCCTAAATTCAATCGGCCGTTGATCGTCGTACGGGCGCCGGCGTTAATGGTTACATTCGAGTCAACCGACAATTCATCGACGGTCGTGATGCTTCCACCCCGAGCTGTAAGCGTGAGGAAGTCGTTGCCTGCGAGACCGTCAAGCGTGACACTTCCAGCCCAGTTCGTCAACGTGAAGCGATTGAAACCGGCTCCCCCAGTGAGTCGAACATCGTCGGCGCCCAGTCCTAACAATGAAACGTTACCAACCAAAGGCGTAGCGAGCGTGCTCGTGTCGCCATTGAGCGTGTAGTTTTCATCACCGACCATGCTCAAGATATCGGTCCCAGTTCCGGCATCGATGGTGAGTCGATTCGTCGTGAGAGGCAGGCCAAGACTCTGTCCGGTGACGCTAATCGTATCGTTGCCAGCGCCGGTGAGAACCTTCAAATTACCAAGTCCACGAGCGGCGAGCGCACCGGTATTAATGAGAATGCCGTCATTGGTCGTGCTGCCATCTCCGATTCCGACATCAAGAATGACTGTCGGAACATCGAAGAATCGCCAAATGGTGGAGACGCCTCCACCAGCCGTACCGCTGACTTGTGCCGCAGCAACATTACCTGTCCCAACCGAATTCGAAACCGTGTAGGCATCACTTGTCTTGGCGGTTAGCCATGAGAGCGAGCTTAGCTTCGATGCCTCGATCGATTTGACGTCGCTAAATTTGAGTGAGCGACTGTCAATCGTAAACGAACCTGTCTGAGAGCCGCGGACGTTGGTATTGAGAATCTGCGAGCCGGTACCGACGATTTGAATTTGATCGCCGATCGTCGATGTGCTGGCTTGCCCGACGAACGTAAGACCACCGACCGGAATTGGAATGCCGGACGAATAGTCGAGAACCAGCAAATCACTCCCTCCGGCGCCAGTCAACGCCAAACTTGTGATTCCACGCACGTTATACGTGGGACCGTTCGTGAACACGATCTTCAGACCGTCCGTCAGTGCGCTAACCGTGGCCGCCGTTCCGACGGATTCAGCCACAATATTGAGCACACCCGTTGCGTCCGTTATCTCGATCGTATTCGCTGCAGCAACGGCTAATTGTTTTAAACCCGTTCCGGATAGTGAATTCCTTCGAACGATAGGATTGCCGATCGATTCCGTGATGCGAATGATTCCCCTGCTGACCGTCGACTCAAACTTATCGCCAATATTCGAAAAAGTATCATCGTTCGTGCCACGAGTCAGAATCCCGTTTTCCGTTGTTCGAGACGAACTTGGCTTCACGCCGGGAGTATTTGCAGTAGCGCCTCGATTGTTTCCGAAGATCGTCGCTTTATCGGTGGATTCGTGACGGATCACATTGGAGTCTTCGTTTTGATCACTGGCGGCGATCGGACGTCGATCGAGTTCTTCATGATAGTCACCGGTGATTTCATCAGACCCACCGCGACTAACGAGATTGTCTTTGCCACCGCCACCAACGACCTTATCGTTTCCATTTGAAGGACTGCTTCCACGATCTGCCGAGTCGTCGAAGATCGTATCGTCCCCTTCTTCTCCCAAGAGCGTATCGCTCCCACGCCCACCAGAGATCATGTCCTTTCCAGAGCCACCCTTCACGGTTGCACCGGAAGGGTTACGCCCCGCGAGTAGTTGAGTACCGACATCGATCGTATCATCGCCTGGACCGCCTTCTGCGATAATAGGACCGGAGCCACCGATAATCGTGTCATTTCCACGACCACCTTTGATGTTCAGTGGTACCTTAACAGTTGGCGATGCGCGGAAAGTGTTATTGCCCGACCCGAGACCACGCTCAGGGTCAGCCGTAAAAATCCCCCCAATCGAACCGAAGCCGCCCGGAATATTGTTTTCGCCGCAACCCGTCGGACCAAACGTTTCAACGGTGCCACCTCGCGCAAATACAATCGATTCGAATGGACTGAATACAGCAATCGTGGTGCTCGCCGCAAAGGCTCGTGGAACTGCCGGTCGTGCCCCAGCATAATTGCGCAGCGTAAAGTTATTCGCGGATACAGACGTGATCACACCAGCCATCTCCACGCCGTTCTGCGTGAAGGTTACGCCTTGTCCGATCTGCAAGCCTTGACTGGCCAAATCGACGCCCGCTTGATTATTTGAGATGGTAAAGCCGTCTGTCGCTTCGGTGATCGAGAAATCGACGGGATCAAAGCTATCGACGCTGCCGCCATCAAATGGATTGCCGTTGAAGTCTTCGGCAGTCACAAGCAATGGATCATTGCCTGGGTTAGTTTGCGTGGGTTCCTGCGGCGGAATGTCGATATTGAAAAACCCGCCTGCACTTGCGCGAGGCGATCCTAAATCATTCCCTTCTGAACTCACTGCCGAGCAAGCATCCCCTGAGCTAGATCCGGGCGGACATTTGACAGGGAAAGTTAAATTGTCGAAAGTCAACAGGTCAAATCGCTTGCTGACGCGTTTGTCGTAGAGCAAACCACCAAGAACCGTGGCATGTAACCCCAATTCAGCAAAAAGCCCTCCTTCTAATTCGAGGATCGACAGCAACTTATTGTCGTGGCTCTGCTTGATGGTTGTGATTTCATTGAAGTGCAGTTTGCCATCGTGGCGTTCTTGCACGGTTCGCGTATCACACGGCGGAACAACTCCGTTAATTTCGTTGTCGTCGTTGAGATCGAAATTCACATTGGCTGTGATCTGAAAGTAACCTTCGATCGAACCGACATCGAATCCGAGGATTTCTGCTTGTCCAACGATCCCGGCTTGAACGAAGCCAGTGAATGAAATTTCCGGGCGTTCCTGATCATTGGGTTCAATCTGGCCGTTGGCCGAACCTGGCGAATTCGGATCGAAGTCGCCGAGATAGAATCCATCTGCAAAGCGACCTTTGCGAAGTCCGCTCGTATCAAAGCCACCCGCGATATGAGCTGTCAAAGTAAAGCCGCCACTCAAAAATGCCGCAACCTCCAAACGCACGATGTCGCCAATACCACCGCCGATCAAAGGGAAGTTTTGATTGAAAACCTTTTCAATCTTCAGCTCCTTTAAGTCCATCAGAACGATATCGGTGTCGTTGCCAACGATCAGTTGCACCAAATTACTCAAACGCAAGACAGGAAAGAAGATTCCCATTTTGCCAAGCTTCGTGATAAAGTTCTTGATGATCGGAATGCCTGACCCCGGAATATCGATTCCTTCGTCAGTCTTTTGTGTCGGGTCCTGGTTTTTAACCACACCGTTCTGCGTCACTTTGACAGCCGCATCGGTCAACGTTGGCGTCGGAGCGGGCTGATTCGGATTGTTCGGATTCGCGCCTACGAGGATATCACCAAAATTCAGCTTGAGCGAATTGCCTTCAGCTTGGCTCACAAGCGACTCAGCATCGGATAAGAAAGAATCCATGTAAGTCCCTGGGTTT
>JANOAI010000567.1:0-2253 GCA_031411055.1 Pirellulaceae bacterium | reverse complement strand
TGGTATCGATCAGCATGTCGAACGCCACTCAGGAGTATTCTAAATTCAAGCAACTGGCGGACGCCGATCCTCAGAAATCCTCAACGGTAACGATTGTCGATTGTGCGCAAGGTGGTCAGACGATGGCTCGCTGGGCCGATCGTGATGCAGCGTGTTGGGCTGAAGCGGATCGTCGATTGCTGTCTGCAGGCGTTTCACGTGAACAAGTGCAGGTTGCTTGGATCAAACTTGCCAACGCTGGGCCGAGCGGTGAGCTCCTCGAACACGGTAAGGAGCTTGATCGAGATACGCGCGTCGTGCTAGACAACCTCACGAAGCATTTTCCCAACCTGCGGATCGCATACTTGGGCAGCCGAATCTACGGCGGTTACGCGGACGGACGATTGAACCCCGAGCCATACGCTTATGAAGGGGCTTTTGTTGTTCGCTGGCTTATTCAAAGCCAGATAAAATCGGATGCGGGTTTGAATTTCGACGCTGCAAAAGGCGACGTAAAATCGCCACTCCTTCTTTGGGGGCCATATTTTTGGTCCGATGGCATGACACCTCGTAAAAGTGATGGTCAAGTCTGGGAACGCAAAGACTTTGCGAACGATGGTACGCATCCAAGCGACTCTGGCCGTACAAAAGTCGCCGAGCAGCTGTTACATTTCTTTAAGACAGACGCCAATGCGCACACATGGTTTGTAAAGAAATAAATCGCATCTTGATCAATGGATGGTAAATACGTTGCTCTATCAATTTGTCGCTCTATCCAATGGATAAGCGAAAGTCGAAAGGATGCATCACTGAGGAATCATTTGAGGTACGAGATAGGCTTGGGCGGCTACCAAAAGTCCGACCAGCGCAGCTAGCGCGATACTGTGAAAGAAAACGTAACGCAAGATCGTCCCTTCCTGACCGTGCTGCCCCGTGGCAGTGCCTGCAACCACGATCGACTGAGCATCGATCATTTTTCCCATCACGCCACCGGAACTATTCGAAGCTGCCGCTAGGATCGGCGAGATTCCCAATCGTTCGGCGGTAATTTGCTGCAAATTCCCAAAAAGAACATTGGAGGAGGTATCGCTTCCCGTCAATGCAACGCCAAGCCAACCCAGGAGCGGAGAAAAAAACGGGAACAGAAAACCCGTGCTGGCAAACGCTAACCCCATCGACGCATCAAGCCCACTGTAGCGCGTGGTGTAGCCTAACGCCAACATTAAAGCGATCGTAAGTAAAGAAACGGCCGTTCGATGCAACGTTCCCAGGAATAACACCACAAACCGTTTCGGTGATACTCCGAGTAGAACACCCGACAATAGACAGGCAACAATGAGAGCAGTTCCCGTTGCCGAAAGCCAATTCAATTCGTAGATCGCCTTCTCTGGCGTCGGCACCGCTACGACAGGGAGATCACGGATGATCTTCAGATGCAATCCAGGGACTTCAAACTTGAAATTGGACCACGAGTTCAATTGCTCTTTGACTTGCGGTACTCCCCAAAGGAAAACCACGAACGATACAATCATCCATGGTAGCCAAGCCGTAAATGCCTCGCGATTCGACGGTGCTTGCTCGTTCGAAGTCGCAGATTCATCGATGAATCTCCACGTCTTTTGGGGACGCCAAAATTGGAGCAAGGCAATGAGCGCCAAAATGGAAACGATGGCACCAATGACATCGACTAACCATGGTCCGTGGTAGTTGCTCACGACAAATTGCATGATGGCAAAACTCAGACCTGCAGTCAGGCACGCCGGCCAAACTTCAAGCATGCTTCGCCAACCCGCCATCGCCCAAATCAACCAAAACGGAATGATCAAAGAAAATAAAGGCAATTGTCGTCCGACCATCATACTGAGCGATTCCAGCGGCAAGTCGGTGACGCGTGCTAGAACGATCAGCGGCGTACCCAATGCACCAAAGGCCACCGGAGCCGTGTTGCCGATGAGCGCCAAGCCAGCAGCCTGCAATGGTTTGAATCCAAGCCCGATCAACATGGCAGCCGAAATTGCAACCGGGGTCCCGAAACCAGCAGCACCTTCAATGAACGCACCGAAGCTAAAGGCAATCAGCAGAACTTGAATTCGCCGATCATCCGAGAGGGTAGCGATCGATCGTTTGAGAAACTCAAATTTGCCGGTCGCGACCGAAATGTCGTAAGCGAAAATGGCCGCCAACACGATCCAACCAATCGGAAACAATCCATACGCAGCCCCGTTGAGGGCAGCCGTTAAAGCTAGTGACGCAGGCATTTTGTATACGCCGATG
>JANOAI010000566.1:0-15132 GCA_031411055.1 Pirellulaceae bacterium | reverse complement strand
CGTTTTCCAAGCCTACGTCGTTCATGAAAATGCTCTAAGGATTCGCTAGCGTCTTAGACCAAAGAATTGGCTAAAACCGAAGCTATTTTAGATGCAACGCGGAATTCACAGCCACAATCGCATACGACCTTCGAGGTCGTCGGGAATTGCTTTCTTGACCCAACGACGAATCTGTTCGTCTCCATAGCGGACACTAAAATGCCCGAAAACGATGTACTTGTTCTTGAAATCTTTGCGTCGAGCGACGATATCATCTAAGTGCATATGACCATGCTTGTGGATTTTCTCCTTGCGATGTTGCGGAGCAAGGAAAGTCATTTCGCTAATCAATATTTCAGCTCGATACATGTCAGGACAATTGTCGAGACCGGCAGGCGAAGTATCGCCGGTGTACGCGACGAGCGGGATGCGGATTTCGTCGGTGATTTCTACCCCCGATTGCTTTAAGTCGCGAATTTCCGGGCCGCTCAACTGTGTGAACTCCTGCTTCAGCTTGTTCCGTCGGTCCCAGACGATGTAACCCAGTGACGGAACAGTATGCTTGGTGGCGCTCGTCGTGACCACCAGTTCACGTGTCAATTCGACTTCCTCATTGGGTGCCAATCCAACTAACTCACAGGGCAAGCGGCCTCGATCAAGCCGCGTGAACGTTTTCAGCATCGCATCGACGGTGGAAACGATCTCCTCGGGCATGTAGATCGTCGGCATTTCCATCTTCATCATGCGGCGTCGGGCGATGTAGACTGGCAAAGCAGCAATATGATCCAGATGCCCGTGCGTAATAAAAATTCGAGGCAAAGCCATGTAGTCCCATGGATGAGCCCCAGCATCGAATCCGATCTTCAATTCATGGATGCGCCAATAGCTTTGAACGGCAGCTCGAGAATAACCGTCAACATGATAGGCCCCCAGTTTTTCCACCCGCGTTGGCAAATTCCCCAAACCACTCCCTTCAAATGACGACTCGGCATCAAAAGGCAGATCTTTTTTGGGCTGAGGCTTATCAGCGTCTGGAGATGCGTTATCGAACGGTTTTTTGGAAGGCAAAAAGCACCTTTAAAATATATTGGGGCGTCCGTGAACAAAACGGTCTATTCGGGGAAGAAGATACTCGGATTTGCAGCCAAACACGAGTGCTGACAGTAGCTGTTTTCGTTACCATAATCACTTTCGACTTCCAACGACTCAAGATTTGCCTTTTTAATGCACCTCGATGAACTGGTTCGGCTAGCGTATTCGCATCACCAGCAAGGGCGACTTGACTTGGCCGAAATCCTCTGCGCAGAAGTGATTGCGGCAATTCCTGACCACGTAGACACCCATTACTTGCTCGGGGTTCTCGCATTTCAAAGCCAGCGTTTTGAATTGGCGGTAGAGACGTTTCAGCAGGTAACACATCTGGCTCCCGATTCGCGTGCAAGCTGGGTCTATTTGGGCTGTGCGTTCAATGAACTAGGGAAACCGATTGAAGCGGCGGCTGTTTTTCAAAAGGCCATTCAGCGTTTCCCGAGTTTATCCGAAGCTTATTTCAATCTTGGAAGAAGCCTAAGCCAACTCGAACGCTTTGATGAAGCCGCGGCAGCCCTGGAGCATGTCCTTCAATTGGCGCCCGACGACGCCGAAACGCTATCTTTGCTAGTAAATCAGTGCCAGCACGCCGGACTTTGGGATCGATGCAATCAACTGATACCAAGAGTTTTGGATATCGTTAACCATTGCGACCCCGATCGCATTTCAAACCCGCACCGACTTATTGAGCCGAGTAGCTTTGTAGCCATCGGATGGCCAACCTCGATGGAATCGCAATGGCGATGTTCGAGAAGCTGGTCCAATGTAAAGTTCCCAATCGATTGCAATCCGTACCCGCACACTGCAAGAACAGCAGCAAAAATTCGTTTGGGGTATGTATCGGCTGATTTTCGTCAGCATGTTATGGGAACGCATCTCGTCGAACTGTTTGAAATGCATGATCGCGAGAGATTTGAAGTCTTCGGTTACTCGATCGGCCCTGACGATCGAAGCCCAGTACGTCAGCGAATCGAGACCGCCTTTGATCATTTCTTCGATCTACACACGACCTCGACCAACGATATCGCCCAAAACATTCACGAGGATCAAATTGATATCCTCGTCGATCTTCAAGGACACACTTCGATGTCGAGGCCTGGAATCTACGCGAAGAAACCCGCACCCATTCAAGTCACCTATCTTGGTTTTCCATGCACGATGGGGTGTGACTTCATCGATTATATTTTGGTCGATGAATACGTCGCCCCCGAAGAATCCCAGCGTTACTTCACTGAGAAGATTGTTCAGCTTCCCGGTTGCTATCAAGTCAACGATCGAAATCTCGAACGGGCGAATTGGAAAACGTCTCGTAAAGAATGTGGGCTCCCTGAAACGAGTTTCGTCTTTTGCTCGTTCAATAACGTTTTTAAAATTACTCGTCCGATATTCGAAATCTGGATGCGGATTCTCGCGAGTGTCGATCAAAGCGTATTGTGGCTTCCTCAGTTTAGTCCATGCGCAACAAACAACTTGAAATCCGAAGCGGTCAAATGCGGTATTGATCCATCGCGATTGGTTTTCGCTCCCGTGTTGCCGCTCGTGAAGCATTGCGTGCGACATGGATTGGCCGATTTATTCTTGGATACTTTCCCCTACAACGCACACGGGACGGCCGCACTTTCGCTGCGTTGCCAAGTTCCGATCGTCACCTTATCGGGCGAGACCATGGCGTCTCGAGTTGCCGGTAGCTTGTTGCGAGAAGTCGGCCTGTCAGAACTCATTGCAAACGATGTAGGGATATACGAACTGCTTGCCGTGAAACTGGCAACCGATCGAGACTATTTTCGAACGGTTCAATCGAAACTCAAAACAGGCTTAGAATCGACCGACCTCTTTGATGGTCAAGCTTTCGCCAGAAAAGCCGAACGAGCTTACGAATTGATGATGGAACGACAGCTTAACAAGCAAGAACCGCAAGGATTTCAAGTGCAACGCGATGGAAGCGTCCGCTGGTTACACGCCAACCAGAATTTGGACTCGCCATGTTGAACCCCGACGAAGCCGTACGACAAGGGATTCTACATCATCAGCAAGGCCGAATCGACCTCGCCGAACCGTTCTATCGACAAGCGTTATCGATCGCCCCCAATCATGGCGATGCTTTGCACTTGCTCGGTTTGGTCGCGATTCAGTGCAATCGATTTGACGTCGCCATTGAACTGATCTATTCGGCGATTCAACAAAAGCCGAACGAGCACGTATACTACGGGAATCTCGGCGTGGCCTTTGAAAAGCAAGGTGACAAAGCGAATGCCGAGGCTGCTTTCCGTCATGCAATTCAGCTCTGCCCGCACTACGCCGATGGATTGAATAATCTGGGGCAAATGTTGCAATCTTTAGGCCAACTTGACGAAGCCGAGCGGCTTTTGAAGCTAGCTATCGAGCACAAACCTGACCATGCTGATGCGTGGAACAATCTGGCGGTGGGTGCCATTAAGAAACTTGAATTTGAGTTAGCCCAATCCTATTGTCAACATGCGCTTTCGCTCCAACCCTTCAACTCATCTGCTCGATGCAATTTAGGAGTCGCACTCACTGCGCAAAATCAAAACGAGCTTGCGTTGGAGCAATTCCGCATCGCTTTAGACTTGACGCCCGATTCTCACCTCGCTCACCATGGTTTGGCAACGGTCCGGCTCAAACGCGGCGAACTCGATGAAGCCGTAGCGGAATTTCAAAAAGCACTCGCGATCGACGCCCATTGCGCTGATACTTGGATTCATCTAGGCTGCGCTCTCGATGAACTGGATAAAGGTGCAGAGTCGATCGAAGCCCTCCGGCGCGCCCTCGAATTGGATCCCAACAGCCCCGATGCCTACTTCAATCTCGGCCGCGTCCTGAGCCGATGCGAACAGTATGCGCAGTCTGTCGACGCACTGGATCGATCGCTTGAGCTTCGGCCTAACAATGCTGAGGCACTATCGCTTTTAGTCAATCAATTGCAAAACTTGTGTCGATGGGATCGGATTGAAACGATCGCACAACGCTTGATCACCAAAGTCGCGAATAGTCCGATCGAGAAGACCTTTGCAACGGGCGCTTTGGTCAATCCTTCAAGTTTTGTCGTCTTGCCGATACCAACGAATTGGGAACTTCAATACCGATGTGCTCGGGTATGGGTGATGAACAAAGCCCCCAGTAGCGAAAAACCTTGGTTCCTTATCGCTCCTTCGCTCGACAAGCCCTTACATGCCCGCGTTCGGAACCATTCTAAAATCCGCGTTGGCTATCTGTCGGCCGATTTTCGTGCGCACGTTATGGCCTCCCACATGGTTGAACTCTTCGAAAAACATGATCGGGAAAAATTCGAGGTGTTTGGCTACTCGATTGGCCCGAATGATGGTAGCTCTATTCGGCAACGTATCGAACATGCTTTTGACCGATTCGTCGACTGCCTTGCGATGTCGCCGGAAGCAGTCGCGGAAAAGATAGCTCAAGATGAAATGGACATCCTGGTGGATCTTCAAGGCCACACGCTCTTTTCACGTCCCGAGATTCTTGCGAAGAAGCCGGCTCCCCTCCAAATTGCTTATCTAGGTTTCGCCTGCACAACCGGCGCAGAGTATATCGACTATGTATTGGTAGATGATTTCGTCGCTCCGGCGGAAACGCAACCGTACTTTACCGAGCGATTTATACAACTTCCGGGATGTTATCAAGTGAATCAAACCAAGATTGAGAACTTGGCGAGGATTCCAACGCGAGAGGAATGTGGCTTAGAAGAGGGAAGCTTCGTTTTTTGTGCCTTCAATGCCTTGTTCAAGATTTCTCCGAAGATGTTTGATGTGTGGATGCACATTTTGAAATCTGTCGATCGAAGCGTCCTTTGGATTCCGAGTCACGTTCCGGCCGCGGTCGAGAACCTTAGGAATGAAGCAGCCGTTCGCGGCATTGACAAAGAACGGCTTGTTTTCGCACCGCGTATATCGCTGGCGGAGCACCGCGCACGCCACCAGTTGGCGAACCTATTCCTCGACACGTTTCCATACAATGCTCACGGAACCGCTTCGATTTCGCTACGTTGTGGCGTTCCGATTGTCACGATGGCTGGTAGCACGATGGCTTCGCGAGTTGCGGGTAGTTTGCTTCGCGAAGTCGGACTCGATGAACTGATTGCGTCGAGCTACGAGGAATACGCAGAATTTGCGATCCGGCTAGCAACGAATCCGTCCGAACTGGAACGCGTTAGAACGACACTTGCCTTTCATTTGGAGAATAGTTCACTTTTCAAATGCGAAACGTTTGCAAGGAACGTTGAACGAGCTTACACAATCGCATTCCAACAGTATCGTTCTGGTGAGGCTCCGAAAGGATTCAAGCTCGACCAAGACGGCGCGATTACGAATCTCTCCCATAAGCATGGGCGAGGGGAGGAAATATTCTCGGGTGTATTTGCGAATGATTAAACAAGATTTTCATCAGGACGGACTAGAAGTCCGTCGTACCCCAAAACTTAGGTGTCCCGTAAGCTTTGGCTTTAGCCTAACTGGACAGCGCCAAGTCTGCGCTGGAGTCCAGGCTTTAGCCGCTTTTGGCGCATCCAAGGTGCTCGGCGCCTAAAGGCTGTACTCCAACGTGTTTGCGACGAATTTCGTACTCAACCTGGCGCTGTCCAGCTAAGCTTATGACAAAAACAGTTCTTGAAATTCGGTTAAAGCCGACGCTTATTTTATTGCTTCTCCGAATAGGCTGAAACTTTATGAAGACTCTATCGCGAAAAGAAGTCCGTTCCGTAGATCAGCGTGCGATTGAAGAATTCGGAATGCATGGCTTGGTTTTAATGGAGAACGCCGGGCGTCGCTGTGCCGAAATCATCCATCAGCTTGCAAAACCGGGGAAAATGGTGATCCTCGCTGGTATTGGGAACAACGGGGGCGATGGATTCGTCATTGCCCGACATTGGGAACTTCTTCGGTCTGCCAAGCCAACGATTCTACTCATCTCGGGCTCCGAGACAGCCGGCGAATTCCGAATGTCACCGGACGCTTGTTCGAACTTCGAGATCCTGAAACGGTCTGGATTTGATATCCAAATGGTTGAAGCGGTTGATCCTCGCTTGGATATTGAGTTTCGCAGTGCAGAAACGATCGTCGATGCTATGCTTGGAACGGGCGCGAGACCTGGCTTGCCGCCCCTGATTCGTGAAGCCGTGAGGATTGCGAACGGGTCGAATGCCATGCGTTTTGCCATCGATATCCCGACCGGGCTCGATTGCGATACGGGTGAAATGAGAGACTCGTGTTTTCGTGCCGATCACACGCTAACCTTTGTCGGCCCGAAAGCTGGGTTCGATATTGCTCATGGTCCAGCCTACGTTGGAAATGTCCATATCGTCGATATTGGCGTACCCCAGGTACTTTTGAATGAGATCCTTGGTTGCTAGTATCTTCTGGAATATGAAACACCTTGTACCGATCGCTGTTCTTTACCTCGTTTTTTGCGAGCTGGCGATCGCGCAGTCGAATCGCGACCCATCGACGCCAACGCTCCTCGCTACTCAACACTTGCCCAATGCAATACGCGTTACGCCCAATTTGATATCAGGAGGCTTACCGGAAGGGGCATTAGCTTTTAAAGAATTGAGAAAGTTGAATATCAAGACCATTATCAGTGTCGACGGTGCAGAACCGAACGTCGACATGGCTGAAAAGCACGAAATGCGCTATGTCCATCTACCGCATCGATACGACGGGATATCACCTCAACATGGTCGTGAGCTTTCCAAAGCGATCACCGAACTTGACGCGCCAATCTACTTGCATTGTCATCATGGAAAACATCGGAGCCCGGCGGCCTCGGCCGTCGCTTGCATTACTGCCGGTATAATGACGAACGAACAAGGTAAAGCTTTGTTGCAACTCGCCGGGACTAACGCAAACTACCTGGGGCTCTGGGAATCGGTTGCGAAAGCGTCTCCGGTTCCGCAAAAGGAACTATCGACGATGAAAGCCGAGTTTCCGAAGATCGCTCGCGTACCTGCAATGGCCAAAGCCATGGTTGCATTAGAGACAACCTTTGAAAAGGTAAAGGGACTTCAAGCATTGGGCTGGGAATGTCAGATAGACCAATCAGGCGATTTCAATCATCAACTTCTTCTCCTTCACGAGCATTTTGCCGAGCTGCTTCGCCTTGAAGGAATCAAGAAATACCCGATCGATTTTGCTCGATCGTTGAACGAGTCTAAAGCAGCTAGCCAACAAATGGAAGTTGCATTCCAACGGGTCGTGCGTTTTGGCCGGGACTCGCAAAGCATTCAGGAACTCAATAGGGATTTTTCAATCGTGAACGACAGCTGTAAGAGCTGCCACGCTAGCTACCGAGACAAAGCGAACTAGCTTGTCAGCGTCACCTTGAATCAAATTCCCAATGATTCGTGACGTATTCGAACCATTAGCCGTTAGCTTTTGCTTTCAGTGCAGAACCGCGGTATTAATCCAAGTCCGGGCGCAGGCTCTTTTCCGGGGTTCGACTGAGCGGATGCATGACGAGATGGCCGGTTGCTTTATTAATTTGCCGACTGCAGCTTTTGCACACGCAAGGTGGCTTTTCGATTGCTTTGCTGCAGTAGGGGCATTTAAAACCAACGGATGGCCGGCTGGCGGCTTCCCATAAACCGTTTACGTCCGATGCGATCAACCATCGATTGTCGTCTTTGCGAAGCTCCGTCTCGGGAACAACCGTTCCTTTGCGTATGAGTTCAAGTAGCTCACTTGGACTAACCGGTCCATTTTCCTTACCGCCGTTTCGATAATACCAGGTGGTCATTGTGCGAAACCTTCTTCTAAAGCCCTAATTTGCTAGCTCAAGGCCTTGTACTTTCCTGGACTCTTAACTTCAACGTCAGGAGCTGGCCCCCAAGCGTAAGTGGTCGGGCCAAGTTTCTGCTCGGACTTCATCGCATCTTCCCAAGTCACAATTTGACCGGAATAGCAGGCCTCGCGACCCATGATGGCCATCAACGTGCTCTTGCACATATAGTCACCATTGTTGAGTGGCTTCCCTTCGCGAATCGACTTGAACAAAGCGACATGCTCGAGATCGTACATGCTTTCCTTCTTCTTTCCTTCCGGCAGCTCGTAGTTCCAGGGTTGATCACTATGGATTACGTGGGCCGAATTCGACGAAATCTTGGCTGTTCCATCGGTTCCGATGATGTAGTCTTGGGTTTCGTTGAAGCAACCGGCCATTTGGCGAGTAATGGCCGTCGTACGCGAGCCGTCGGCCCATTCATAGATAACCGTGAAGTGATCGTAGACATCTCCCCACTCCGGTTCGGTTCGAACTTGCCGGCCACCCAATCCATAGCAACGTACCGGCGGAACGTCCTTTCGTAACCAGAGAGCCTTATCCAGCGAGTGGATAAATTGCTCGACGATGTGATCGCCACTGAGCCAGCGATAGTACATCCAGTTCTCGACTTGCGTGTGCATGGGCGTCCAGTCGGGCTTGGGATTCCGAAACCATAGCGTTTGGGTGAGATAGTTCTCTTGCGTGGCCGTAATTTTGCCGATGGCTCCGTCAAGGAGCCGGTTCATCGTCTCCAAAACCCCAGCGTCGTAACGCCAGCACAAGCCCGAGACGAGCGAAAGACCTTTAGCAGCTGCCGCTTGCGAAGACGCCATCACGCTCCGCACGCCTGTCGGATCTACGGCAACCGGTTTTTCACAGAAGATATGTTTGCCGGCATGCACAGCCGCTTCCATTTGTGCCGGTCGAAAGTGGGGTGGCGTACATAAAAGAATGACATCGATTCCCGAGTTGAGAACTTTGTCGAATGCATCCCAACCAGAAAAACAATGGTCATCCTCGACCGCATATTGATCCCCCAAACTCTTTGAGATAGCCGGTTTGGCTAGCTCAAGGCGATATTCAAAAATATCCCCAATGGCCGTTAGCCTGACTCCGGGATCTGCATTGGCGGCATTCTTGGCAGCGCCGTTGCCGCGACCACCACAGCCAACCAAACCGACTTTGATAATATCGCTGCCGGCTGCGTGAGCGGTTCGAGCGAGAAAAGCTTGCGATGCAAGACCGACTGCGGTGGTTGTCGCGAGCCCCTTTTGAATAAGTTGCCGTCGAGTTACGACATCCTTGCGATCAGGGGAAGAAGCTTGGTTAAGTGTGATTGGAATAGTCATAGGGCGGGAATCTCTTGAGAGAGGGGGAGCAAGATAGGCGGGACGAGTCTTCGACTCACCTAGATACATTATCTTCCACGCCTTAATATATCACAAGCATTTGCGCAATACGCGAGTGACATTGAGGACAAACATGGCACGGACTCCAAATCGAAAGCTGGCACCGCGAAACGCCCCAACGATTCAATCGTTGCGTTCAAAGCTTGCTGATTTACTGGAAGTGCAAATCGTCCCGGGGCCCGAATACCATGCCCGCTCCCACAAAATCCAAGAAATTGTTCTCAACGAATCGCGGCAGATGGGGGTCAAGAATTTTCGGGCAACGAGCGCAACCGATCTTCGCCGCATGGCGGAGCTCTACGATACCTATTTCTTCGATGATTCGTGTCTTGCGTTGGCTCATCACTTCGGCATGAACTTTCGTTGGAGTAGCCGTATGACCAAAGCCGGCGGAAAAACGACTCGTTTCACAACTCGACGACGAATTTTCCACCCACCCGAAACACACTATGAAATCACCCTCTCGAGTTCGTTGATTTTTCAGACTTTTCAAAAAGATGATCGACAGATTCGGGTCTGTGGTTGTCCATGCGATAATCGACTTCAAGCCATGCAGCGCATTGTCGAGCACGAGCTTGTCCATCTTGGCGAAATGCTAGCGTGGAACACCAGCGATTGTGCGGCTCAGCAATTTCAGTCGATCGCCTATCGTTTCTTTGGTCATACCGAGCATCGCCATGAGCTGGTCACGCAGCGTGAAAGAGCGGCCAAGCTCTATTCGATCAAGCTTGGAGCTCGGGTTAGCTTTATGCACGAAGGGAAACGGGTGATCGGGGTGGTAAACCGAATCACGCGTCGTGCGACCGTCCTTGTCGAATCTCCAACAGGGAGCCGTTACAACGACGGTAAATGCTATCAAAAGTTCTATATCCCGCTTTCGAATCTAAAGCCGGCCTGACATTCAAAGTCCGATCGCCGGCTCATTTACCACCCGTTCGAGGCAAATTCTTGTGGTGAAGTCACGACATTTTCTAAATTAGCCTCAATTCTTCCCCCGCCTTCTGTTTGGACACTTAGTTTATGCGAAGGTTCGGCCTGCCTGTTTTTTGTGCAAGCTATTTGATGCCTACGGAAATTGCTAGCGTGCACGCAAAAAAGGCATCGCTAGCGTAATCGACGTAAGTGATAGCTTTCAAAGGGTTTGCGGGTTCGGGTTTGACGGCATTCCCATATTTGTGGCGACGTTTGCGGCCGGCGGCTCAATGGAGAGTTCGTCGACCCACCTAGTTTTCGCCAATGTTTGAATGAGAGGGATTTTCGATGGACATGATGCCAACCGCCACCATGGAACAAGATGGATTCGCTGCCGCTGGGACGACCCAGGTAACAAAAGCGTCTTCCAAAAGTGCTAGCAAAACCGCTGGCGAAAAAATTGCTGCCGAGATGCGAGCGTTTTCGCAGGTTGTGGATGAAATTAAGGGCAAGCTAAACTGCGGGGCCGATTTCGAAGCCCGCTGCAAGCAGGTCGTATGGGCGACTGGTGAGTCGATGGGGCTGGCTCCGACCTGGACCGCGTTCTACCGAGAGATTCTTGGCAAGAATGGGGTGGTTCGGACTCTTTTTCCAACCGTGGATGAACGATTGGCGTATGAAGTGAGCGATGCGCATAGTACGGTCTATGATGCCCTCACGGCGTTGAGGTCTCGAGATTTGCCCGAGAACGATCCGACCGAACTTCAGCGCATGATCACGATTCGCCTGCCGATGACGTTGCATGACGCTATTTGCGACGAAGCCAACGATCTCAAGGTGAGTGTCAACAAACTTTGCATTTCCCGCATGCTCCAGCCGCTAGATACGCGGATGATACCGAACTGTAAGAATAAGCGTCGTGGACGCCGACCTGGTGCGGCCCCGATTGGTAAGCCAGCCGAGAAAAGCGAAGACGTGGTTGGCTAGCCATTGCGGGCGGTAGGTTGAAACATCAGTCACGGCCGCTATTCGCGCCGTGTGCGGACTTGTTTCTAAAAGGTGGGAATTCAAGTTGTTGGCGATGAATGTTGCTCAGTCCTAGCTACAATGGGTTTCGAAACATCGCGGACAGATGGTCGCTTGCGTCGCCTTCGATGGTTGCGCAAGAGGAAAGTCCGGGCTCCGCAGAGCAAGGCTGTCGATAACGTCGACCGGTTTGATCAAGATGCAGATCTTGATCGGATTAGGGAAAGTGCCACAGAAAACAAACCGCCGATCGCATTTCGGTGCGAGCGGTAAGGGTGAAACGGTGAGGTAAGAGCTCACCAGAGATCAGGGTGACTTGGTCTGCTTGGTAAACCCCGCCTGGAGCAAGATTAAACAGAGTTCCGTCGACGCGCTGAAAGGCGTTGTCGGCACAGGCTGGCTCGGCCTGTTTGGTTCTCGGGTAGATCGCTCGAGGTGGCTGGCAACAGCCATCCTAGATGAATGACCGTCGCGCGTCGGCACTCTGCCGTGCGAACAGAACCCGGCTTATCGGCCGCGGTGTTTCGTTTTTTTAGGTTACTAGTTCGACTGCCCCAAATCATTTAACACGAAGCGCAAGCGAGTGGTTTGGTATCGAAACTTCAAGAAAACCACGCGCTTGCGCTTTTTTCAAGTTGCACATTTTCTTAGGGCCGAAGGCCCGGAACAACCTATGCCGGTGGCGAAGCCATCGGAACACAATTTCTTCAGTATTTTAAGCCCCAAAGGGGCGGTACAAAATGCGTTGTGCCGCCCCTTTGGGGCTTGGGTGCCGAACGATATCCGAACCGGGGCTGATCAGCCCCGGCATAGGTTGTGCCGACCCTTCGGGTCTGAATAGAGCAACTTCAAAACTTGCGCTTCGCGTTATCAATGCGATTAAGCCTTCCGAAAGATTTTGGGACAGTCGAACTAGTGGAGCGTCAAAATCAAATGGTCGGGCTATGGGGTCAAGAGTCAATTGTGCAAAGCGCCCGAAGGGCCGTTCCGGAATTGATTCCTGCCCCCATAACCCCGTAGCTATAAGAACAATCCGGGCTGGCGTTGCGGACGCAGAGGCCGAACGGTGCCTTGGGTTGCAGCTTCTTTTAGTTCCGCCTGTTTCTTGCGCTAAATGCCGCGATCGATACTATGTATATATAGGTGTACAGATATTAATATATATACCTGTATATGTATGAGTGCAGCGAAAAAGACTGGCTTTCCACGAGAAAAACCAGCCTTTTAAAGATTTTTGAAAGACGTGTGATTGAGAGGTGACTAACCAATCAAGCCCATTAATGTTGTCTTGATCTGCTCAATAAGCTTCGTAAACGCTTCGCCGATACCTGGGATGCCTGCGAGCTTCTCGAAGATCGGATTGAGCTTGTCCATCTGGCCTTTGATCTTTTCGGTGATCATGGATCTGCCTTCCGCAGGAAGGGCCCCGACTCCTTTTGCCATACCGTCGAGCTTGGTAGCGTAACCCTTGAGATCAGGCAAAAACTCTTCAGCACCAGCGGCATCGCTGATATTTCCAAGTTTGCCGGTAAGGCCTTCGAACATGGAACCGAAATCCCCTTTAAGACCATCCAAAGCTGCGGTCGCTTTGTCTGCGATAGCTTTGGCTGCTCCACCTACCAAGTCCGTTGCCGAGCCAGCGGCATCGCTAGCCATCTTGCCAGCGTTATCGACAGCCCCCACCACCGTGCCTACCGCTGCCGAGGCTGCAGCATCTGTGACTGATCTGGCTGCGTCGGTCGCTCCATCCTTTGCCTTTTCTACCATGGACGCTCCACCCGCTGCCGCATCTTCGGCTGCTTTCTTGACTGTGCTCCAGTAGTACAACGCTCCGGCGATCGCAGCGATGGCTACGATGGGCAGTAGCTTCAACATACCGCTCCCACCGGACTGAACAGGTGCTGGAGCAGGACGACTAGAAGACGCACCGCCTCCAAGCGAAGCCAGCCCTTGAAGGCTATCGAGTGAAAAACCTTTAGGGAGCGAAGCAGCGATGGAGCTCTTTTGCTGTGCAAAAAGATTCGAAACCGACGACGCGTCGACGGCGCCTCCCCCAAACGACTTGGCGATTCCCCCGAGAATCAACGGCGTCAAATACCCGAGCAACGTTTTAACAATTCCAGGGCTCACCCCAGTGAACTTGCTGATCGCACTCGTAAGCCCTTCCAAAACAGGCCCGCTCATCAGATGGCTTAGCATCCCGCCACCTTTTTGACCCGAGGCGCCACCCAGCATTCCGGCAAGGTTGCCGAACATACTCGAATCCAAGCCATTTATGGCATCGGCTATCTTACCGGCCCCTTGCTTGGAAGAAGCAAGAGAACCTAGTCCCGATAATATGCTTGGCAAGCCAGCGTCAAGCACCTTGCTAATGTCACTGTCGTTTGCGCCCGACATTTTCCCGAGCGATTTGGCGACGTCCCCGCCAAGCTGATCTTTTAAAATATCGACTAAATTCATAGATTCGAACCTTTTATAAAAACGCCTCCGCGATTCGCCCGACGGAGCGCCCGTAGATCGAAAAACGACACAGAACGCCCGTATAGTATCAGATTTAAAGCAAGAAATAGGGTTTTCCGAAACGTTTGCGGTAAGTCCGCATTTCTCAATGCATGGTTTCGCGGACTAGGCGAAATATTCCATGTTCTGATTTCGACTTGCGAGACCGACGTTCCGCCAGTACATTTCTCTCCCCTGACACCGTCACAAAAACCCAAGCAAAGTCGTCTCGGAAGACAGACAACGGAGATTTTTTGCCATGTTGGCTAATCCTAAGACCTACGTCGCGAAACGCGGCGAAGTCGAACAAAAATGGTATATCGTCGACGCGACTGATTGCGTGGTTGGACGTATTGCGAGCGAGATTGCAACGATTCTCATGGGCAAACATCGCCCTCAGTATACCCCTCACGTGGATACTGGCGAATTCGTTGTGGTTGTAAACGCTGAGAAGGTTGTTATGACCGGCAACAAACTCCAGGTTCGTCACTACGCTTGGTATAACGGCTATACCCGTCAAAAGATGGAAAGCTACGCCGAACGATTGGAACGTAAACCCACTGATTTGGTTTACATGGCGGTAAAGCGAATGCTCCCCAAAAATGCACTCGCTAAACACATGCTTGATAAGCTTAAGGTCTACGCAGGCCCAGAGCATCCTCATCAAGCTCAACAACCGATCCCTTTGGAACTAGGTAAGAAGAAGTAGGAACGAATCCATGATCGCAGCAAAAAAGGATAACATCACGGGCGAGTTCCTCGGTACCGGCCGCAGAAAGTCAAGCGTTGCACGCGTCCGTATTAAGCCAGGGACTGGAAAAATCACGATCAATAGTCGTGCCTTCGAAGAGTACTTCAAGACTGTTGCCGAACAGCGACACGTGCTTCAAACCCTGGACCATGTTGGTCAACGCGAGAGCATTGACGTCAATGTGAACGTCTCCGGTGGCGGTCCGATCGGGCAGGCAGGTGCCGTTCGAATGGGTCTCGCTCGTGCCCTTTGCGGAATGAGCATGGATCATTTCCCTGCTCTACGAGCAGACGGCTACCTGACTCGTGATTCACGTATGAAGGAACGCAAGAAGTACGGTCTTCGCGGTGCTCGCCGTGGAACTCAGTTCTCGAAGCGTTAATCGCTCACGGAAATCAAGCGGCTCATTCAAAAAAGCACATGCAAACCGCATGTGCTTTGTCGTACCTTAGATTGAGGGTTGAGCTGAACCTGTACGACGGGCTTCCAGTCCGTCGGTGCCAGCCTTTGTCGACGGACTAGAAGTCCGTCGAACCCTATTGCTTAGCTGTGACGAAGCACTAGAGCAATTCTTGAATAGGTGTAGCGAGTAAATTCCAAATGGTTGCGGTGCTGCGCGAGCAGCCCGGCGCATTCGAAGGTCGGATTTGCCAGGCCGGACGAGCCTTCGGCAAGCGG
>JANOAI010000565.1:0-4273 GCA_031411055.1 Pirellulaceae bacterium | reverse complement strand
CCCACGTCGAGGTATATTGGTCTTCTCCACCCTTGTCTTCAATAACGCGCACTTCGTAACCGTGCTTTGCCCCAAGAGCCTTGCAAATGGGCTCAAGATCGAGATAGCGATTCGAAATATGTACCGCCAAAACGCCATTGGGTTTCAGATGACGACTGTAAATGAGCATGGCTTCGTCGGTCAGCAAGTGGACCGGGATCGAATCACCACTAAAAGCATCGACAGCTAAGACGTCGAAACCCTGTGGATCCTGGCGCTCCATCATCAATCGTGCGTCGCCAAGAATGATCTTTACGTTGGCACCGCGCTCTCTTGCGTCTTTCACGTAGCAAAACCAGGGCTTTGGACCTTCAGACAATTCGACGACCAAAGGATTGATCTCATAGATTGAAAGACGATAACGTCCGGCATCCGAATCTGACGTAGGCTCCTGGTTTTTCCAAGATGGAGCGACAAAGGAGGCCAATGTCCCTGTTCCTAATCCAATCGCACCGATATGAATTTCTGGGCGGTTGCTGATATGGTCGATTGCAATCGCCACACCGCTCAACTTGGAATAGTAAGTCGTAGGCATACTACGCCCCGGTCCATCCACCATTTGCGTCCCATGAACGATACGACCATGTTGAAGTGTTCGAAGATTCGACGACTCTTCAATCGTGATCGAACCATAAAAATTTCGGTTGCGCCAAACGATATTTTTCTTGTCGGTAAGTTCCGTCACGGGTGAAGGAGCAATGAAGATCCGAGGGACAGTAAACGTAAGCGTATCAAACACGTAGAGGCTGACCAAAGCGAGCGCAGTTATGTTCACGACCACGAGGTTGAGCCACTTGGCGGACTGAAAAAACGCCAAGCAAGTCAGAATGCCAAGCAATGCAACGAAGGATAAGCCTATAAAGAATCCCATGGTCAGCTCAAACGGAAGAGGCTGAGACTTCTCGCCATCGTCGACTGAATTCATCGCTGCCATTTCGCTGAAGAGCTCTTGTTCGTCCGCAAACTCCTGGACGGTTGCAGGTTCGCGATTAGCTGAATTTTCCGAGAGTCCTTCGGCGAAGCGCAGCGGTACGGTTGAGTGTTGCCAAAGTGAAACAGCAACGATGAAAAGGGCCGGTAGTGTAAAGAAGATATAGCGTGTGCGAGTTGCTACGAGGCTACGATCATTTCGAAATTGAAATAGCGAACTGCAGAAAAGGGCGACACACATCGTCAGTCCAAACCACCTTTCCCAGTTTCCTTTGAAGACCATCGGAGCCATTAAACTAACAAAGGCACTCCCCATGGCGCCACCGATCGAGATCATCAAATAGAACGCAGTCAGATATTGGGCTGGTGGCTTGCGTTTGGCAAGTTCGCCATGGCATACCATGAAGACGGAAAACAAGGCAGCGCAGTGCAAGGCGATCTGACCGATCAGATTTACATGGAACTTTCCAGGGAGAATTTGGTTCTTGAGCCAGTCAACCCAGGTTTCGGTCCGTTCGGGGGAAGGCGTATACCAATTCAAACCGTCCCACAGGGGACCTAGCAATGAGATAGAACCATTCACGAGCCAACCGGTCGTTAGTATTTCGGTATCGCCCAGTTCTCGCATGGCAATTACACCGTAGAGTCCGAACAATCCAAGGACGACATAGAAACGGCGGACATACCAATGTGGCGCATCAAAGCACAGAATAAACGATAGCAAGTAGAGACAGAGGGGAAGGATCCAAAGAAAAGGAGTACTCGCAATGTCTTGACAAAGATGGCTTGTTCCACTGACAAGCAGAAAAGATGCAAACGCCGGGAGGATCAGCCAGAGAATATAATGCCAGCTTTTGGGCGCCATGCAATTCGGATCTGCTTGACCTTCGAGTGTCATTGGATTGGAAATGGAATAGCCGACTGGAACGCCAACTTGCGAGACGCAGTACGCGACAAAACCACACCCGAGAACGAAAAAAACAAAGACGGCAGACCAAAAGGTGCTTATCCCATGGAGCGTCATCGTTCGTTCAAACCAAACGGGAAATAACAGTAACGAGGCTAACGAAGCTACATTCGAAAGAGCATAGAGTCGATACGTTTTTGATTCAGGAAAGAGGCGCGCATACCAAGCCTGAAGCAAGGGGCCTGTCGTCGAGAGGGCAAGATAGGGTAGCCCGGTTTTGACAAGTAAGATCAGGAGAATTCGAAGGGTTGGGCTGTTACCATCTTCTGGCTTCCAGACTTCACCCGGCATGACTGGCAGGCAAAACAAACCGAGCCCTAACAACCCCCAATGGCACCAACGTTGCACGCTCAACGGGAGTCGCTGAATGAAGTGTGCATAGGCATATCCAAGGCAAAGCATGACCTGAAAAAAGACCATGCAAGTCGCCCAGACACCGGTCGAACCACCGAACCAAGGCAAGATAATCTTCGAGATAAGTGGTTGAACTAAGAAAAGGAGAAATGCGCTTAAGAAGATCGTCAAACCAAAAGCGCCCCGGATGAGTTTGTTCGACGATATCATGGGAGCCGCTTGGCTAAGAATGGTGAGACTAAAACGCTCAGAAATTTTCGAATTCGGACTTAAGTACTAACGCGGCATGGCGAAATCGCCACGAATGTCTCTCCACAAACAGTGGATATGATTGGCGATATTGCCAGCGGCATCCGGTTGCGTGTTGACGAACTCGATGAGAAACGTCGGCCCTTGCACTCGATAGTAGTGACCGACGCCCGGCTGAGTCGCCCCTTCCCAAGAGAAATGTACTTTATTCCAACCCCCACCGGTCTCGATTGCTTGTCGGCGGTCTTCTGCCACTTCATCTGGCACGGCTCGAATGTATTCATCGACGAGTCGTTCAAGAAGTTCTTGTTGCGGTTTTGAAAGTTGTTCATGAGTGATTCCGACAAGTGGTTCCGCGGTCGGTTGAGGGACGCCTAGCGTTCGGGTTTCTCGCGGAGCTTTTTCGGCAACAACGGCCATCTTACGTTGAGCGGCGTTAAGCGATTGAATCAATTCGAAGGCTGTCGTTTCCTCCATTCGGAGCATGCGTCTTCCTAGCGGAACATCGACCGTATTTTCGCTATAAACGATGGCTGGATTGGCCGCGAAAGCTTGAGGCGTCGAGGAAACGACCTTGTCGCCTTCGATCGTAAAGTTCAAGGACAGGTGATGCCCTTCGATACTTAGTCCCCATCGTCCATGGCCCGCAGGGTCGCCGAAGACGGTGAAATAGTAGCGTGTGGAATCACGAATGGCACCGTCCTTCTTATTGGCTTCGAGGAATTTTAATAACCGCTCCATGTTCATGATCTGAGTTGTTTTGCGATAGCCGAGCTCGCTCAGCACGCTCTTCATCAAAGTCATGGCAGCTTCGCGTTGGGAATCGGTCATTTCATTGAGTTGAAGCCCCTTCCGCGTATCCTTCGGAATGATTTGCCAGTCGATGCGCGCTGGACTATCGATTGGCAAAAGGGTTTTGACCTTTTGTTCTTCGGTAAGTGTTTTCGCAAAAGCCGATGCAGCGGCAGCCATCGCTGGCACCGAACTACCGGTTTTGTAAAAGCTGTGACCGAGCGGCGCAAGGCACAAAAGAACAACGATAAAGAAAGCTACAGGTTGAGAGGATCGCATGTGGATGTGACTTCAGAGGCAGGAGCGGGGCGGAAAAGAAACTAGTATAACTCATCTCGCTGGTTCCGGACTTGCTGTGAGCCTGAGATGCTAGCCTAGTTCGACTATCCCAAATTTGCTTGATGGAGGGCTTTTCAACTTCTAGCACGACGCGCAAGCTATTCGCTTTCTTTCGATTTCGATCGTCAATTCACTCGCTTGCGCGTTTTGAAGTTGCACGATTGAGACCCGAAGGGTCGGCACAACCTATGCCGAAGCTGATAAGCCCAGGGTTTGGATATCGTTCGTGAACCAAGCCCCGAAGGGGCGACACAACTTGCCTTGTACCGCCCCTCCGGGGCTTTGGGCTCTTGTAAATTCGCGTTCCGATGGCTTCGCCACCGGCATAGGTTGTTCCGGGCCTTCGGCCCTGCGGAAAGTGTGCAAAATCAAAACTTACGCCTCGTGTTATGCGATTTGGTACAGTCGAACTATTTCCATGTCGCAGCAATCGGTGAGCGGCATTCGAAGTTGCGTGCTTCATTTGTTTTCGGGCCAGAGACTCAGCTATTTGCCTAGCCTAGCAACACGGGCTAGGCGTAGAATGGCGTGGACTTTAGGAGCGGAACGGCGCAAGCCGTCCGGTGTTTTGCGAGAAAATGTTGAGGAACCGGACGGCTTGCG
>JANOAI010000564.1:0-10431 GCA_031411055.1 Pirellulaceae bacterium | reverse complement strand
GCGGACGGGCGCTCGCGTTCGGGTTTTTTGTTGCCTTTGGGGGGGGTTCCCGGCGGGCTCGCGCCGTACCGCTACTTTATCCTTGCGACATTCAGGCTGAGCGTACTTGGAACGCCTTACGCTCGAATGATTTTTCCGGTAAACTTGTTCGTCCTCAGAGCGGGAGCGATCTTAGATGTGACAATCTAATCGTTCGCGTCGGCCCTGTTCGGGCAAATTTATTGGGAGGGCGAGACTCCCGTTGAGTCATCCTGCTTGAGCTTTTGCTCGCTCGCCTTCTTCTACTGAACTATTTTTCAATATTGGCACCGAAGCCACCCATGTCAGACCATTGGAATTCTCTCGCCAACTTGCTTGGCACCCCGTCAATTGATCCACTTCAACGCAAGGCTGTATCACCGCCCGCAGAATCAAGTGAAAAGAAGCCGGCCGAATTGCCGCGTCGAGAAAGACCTGCTCCCGCACAGCGCGACGACGATGATTCGGTGACTTCCGATTCACAAGCGCCGTCAGCTCCCAAGACAGAGCCGCCATCCCGAATCCGTGCTTCCTGGGACGCAGTAGCTCGACTTTTTGGCGTCGCGGCCCCCGAGCCGGTCCAGAACCCTTTTCCTGATCCGCCCGCTGAAGGAACCAGTGCTCCCGAAGCAACTCCAAGGTCCAAGAACAGCGAAGCCGACGATTTATTTTCTGGCTTCAAAGGGCGTTCGAATAAGAATCGATCTTCCTCCAGCGAGCCAAGTTCCCGAGCCGAGTCTGCGACGCGAGCAAAGGAACCCATCGAACCGCGTGCTGCAGAAGCACGCAGTTCTGAACCGCGACCGGCAGAGCCACGTCGCCGCGACCAACAGACCGACCGATCAAGTTCGCGTTCAACCAACAAACCCGAGGAATCATCGAGTTCTGGACGAAAGCGTCCTTCCAGTTTTTGGGATTCACCGATCGAGGAAAAGACTTCTTCGTCCCCATCCATCGAAGACGAAATACCGAGCAAGCGAGAAGTAGCGGATTCCAACCCTCGTCGCGCTGCAGAACGCCCCGTTCGTCGCGACGAAACCGGTGAAGCCGGACAAAGTGACCCAGAGCGTCGCGGCAGACGCCGCAATATTCGTCGGGGAAGAAGTGAGTCCTCGACAGACGAACCCCTACAAGACGATGCATCGGTTGAACTCACCGAATCCAGCGAAGCATTGCCCGGCGCTGAACGCTCGGAAAGAAGCGAGCGTCCGCAACGCGAATCTCGCGAGCGCTCCAGTCGAGGACGTGGTGAACGCGGCGAGCGACCGCAGCGCGCTGATCGACCAAGTTCTGATCGACCAAGTTCTGATCGACCAGTTGCCGATCGACCTGACCGCGAAGCGCGACCGGAACGCACTGGTCGTGGAGAGCGACCCGTGCGAGGCGAACAATCGGGACGTGATGATCGATCGGTCGGTTCAGATCGACCGGAACGAACTTCAAGTGCTGAAAGACCAGAACGTAGTCCAACCGCCGATCGTGGTCGGCGCCCAGCCCGAGATCGATCGGAAGGAAGCGATCGTAGTCGTGTAAGTCGAAACGAAGAGCCAAGGGCCCGGGCCTTGCCAGAAAGCAGTCGTTCGGACGAATGGGAAGTTCTGGAGCCAGACAGCGCTTTTGGAAGCGGCATTGTTGAGGATGGACCATCGCTTGAACTCGGCGATGACACGGATGAAGGCGGCAAACGACGTCGACGACGACGCGGTCGACGCGGTCGTAAGCCAACTGACGAGATCCGAGATGGCGAAGTTGGCTTAGATGACGTCATGACCGATGATCGCCAAGCTTATGGCCAGCACATGGCCGATGACGAAGACGATGATATGGCCGACGAACGCTTGACGAAGATTACCTCGTGGTTGGACGCAATCTCTCCGATGATTGATGCCAACATGGAGAATCATAAGAAGAGCTCTGGTGACAATCGCGGTGGTCGAGGTGGCAGTGGCGGTGGTGGCCGAAGCGGTGGCGGCCGCGGAAGTAGTGGTGGAGGACGTGGCGGACCGCGTCGCGGGCCAAGCAACTCCGGAAATCGATAGAGTCGGCCACATGCTGCCCTGCTCGCAACCGTCAGTGTAGAACCGCAATGTAAAACCGTAGTTTAGAACAATTGGTCCCGATTGCTTACTAAAGATCCGTGCGCGATTGCGAGACGTTCTTGGGAACTTGATGGGGACTTTTATCCCATTGTTTTTTGTTAACTTTCCCGCGTACACATTCGTCTCTACACATCTTCACCCTCCCGCGCGCGTTGGTCTGTACACATCTTCACCCTCCCGCGCGCGGCATTGGTCTCTACATGTCTTCACCCTCCCGCTTGCGGGAGGGTCGAGCGCAGCGAGGGGCATAGGCATCAAGTTAAGGAAACTACGAACAAAAGTCAGTAAATATTGCAGTCGGTTTTCTTGAGAATTCAGCTGCTAGCATTCGGCCTCAAACGTGTCGTAGGACAATCATTTGCTGAAAATTCGCTTAACTTGATGCCAATGGGGTCGAGCGCAGCGAGGGGAGGGGTAAACGTTAGTAACGTTACGAACGCGACTCACGCCCTTCCCGAAGCTTCGTCCGTCGTCGAGACCAATACCGCGTGCGAATGATCCCGAATACTTGAGAAAGTTAATCTTCGATCGGCCAACAAAAGCTTGGCGTTGAACGAGCATGTATCGTACGCCCACCATTGCATCGTCCGGTTTGATACAATTCCCGGTCATGATGGAAATACGAAAGCGAGCAAGGCGGTAAGTTCATGGCACCCCATTGGAAGCTTTCGCTTTGTTTAGCTTTGGCCTATATCGCCACAGGCTACATCGGTCTCATGCTGCCGATGTTCGGGACGAGCATCACCTTGATCTGGCTCCCGACAGGCATTTCGGTAGGTATGCTCTTTCGCTACGGCTACGGATGTTGGCCGGGGGTCGCTGTGGGTGCCCTTGTTACCAATCTTTCGATTGGCTCTCCGTTCGGTGTTTCGCTAGGTATCGCTTGCGGCAATACATTAGGGCCTATCTTGGCGACTTATCTTCTGCATCGATTGCGATTCGAACGCAGTTTAGAGCGGCAGCACGATATTTTGTTGCTGGTTGCCATTGCGGCCGTAAGTATGTCAATAAGTGCGAGTCTGGGTATTGGTACACTGTCTCTCGCGGGTGTGATTCAATCCGATTATCGTCAAGCTTGGTTTACGTGGTGGGCGGGCGATGCGATGGGGATCATTGCGGCCGCGCCCATCGTGTTGGTTTTGAATCGGAAAGAGCTACGATTCTTGAACCAGCGGCGAATCGAATTCGCATGGTGGATGCTTATAAATCTCTTTTTGGTTTTTGTCATTTTCATACTCAACGGACGAGATGCGAACAATGAATTTGCGGTAGCCTTCCTTGCATTACCTTCCATGGTTTGGGCTGCGATGCGATTTGGTGCAACAGGAACTTCGTTGGGAGTTATCTTGCTTTCATTTAGCGCTGCCATTGGCATAGCCAATGGCAGCGGACCTTTTAAGGGAAAAACGCCGACCGAGAGCGCTATACTGTTCTCGCTCTTTATGATGACGTGCGCGCTAGTTGGCTGGCTGGTAAGATATTTGAACGACGCGCAACGCCAGACTCTCGTTTTGCAACAACTCATGGAACGAGCCATGAACGATGCATCGCTCGGTCTAGTGCTCAGCGATTCCGAGCGGCGGATTACATACGCCAACGACGGTTTTTCGAGTTTGACCGGATATTCGGCGGAAGAAGTCATTGGCAAGAGCTGTCGACTACTGCAAGGTCCCGAGACCGATCCCGCGACGCTGGCCAAACTGAAAATGGCGTTCAAAACCGATGGCAAATTCTCTGGTCCGATTCTGAATTATCGAAAAGACGGTTCCAGCTTTTGGAATGCTCTTTCGATTTCTCCTATCTATGATGAATCCGGAAAACTGGAGGGTTATCTCGGAATTCAGGAGGATACGACGCTCCAAAAGCAGATTCAAAATTCGTTGGCTCGATCGGAGGAACGCTTGCGAGTCATGTTGGACTTGGAACCTGAGTGCGTCAAAATCCTTTCGATGGAGGGGAACATAATCGAGATGAACGCCGCCGGATTACAGATGCTGGAGGTTGATTCGATTGAAGAAGTTCGCGGTCGTTCGGCTCTATCGTTCGTGGCGATCGAAAACCGCGATGAGTTCTTGGCGTTGCATCAAAAAGTCGTTGGTGAAGGGCATTCAGGGAAATATGAATTCGCGGCGATTGGTTGTAAAGGAACACGCCGCTGGATGGAATCGAACTCGGTTCCGTTTCGGAACGACCGCCATAAGATCGTCGGCCATCTGAGTGTGGTTCGAGACATCACTGACCAAAAGGTCGCTGTGGAGGCGCTCCAGGAGAGCGAATCGCGATTTAGAGCTCTTACCAACCACGCGCCGGTCGGGATTTTCACGACCGATTTAGATGGCCAATGCACCTTGGTCAATGCGCGATGGTCTGCGATTTCGGGGCTTTCGTTTGAGTTGGCAAAAGGTACTGGATGGAGTAACGCATTGCATCGAGATGACCGCGCACGGGTCTACCAAGATTGGAATGCGTCGGTTCATTCCGGCTCCGAGTTCGTGAGTGATTATCGATTCGAGAAACCGGACGGAAGTGTGGCGTGGGTTCATGGAACCGCCATGGCAATGCGTGACGATCACGGAAATGTGACTGGGTATGTAGGCACAATAACCGACTTGACGGAATTGTTTCATGCAAAAGAAGTCCTCTTGCGTGCTGAGGAACAGCAAAGGTTGGCCTTAGATGCGGCTGCCATGGGTACCTGGAAATTCGAATTTGATTCGGAATGGGTACAGCTCGACGAACAGAGTCGCAAGATTTTTGATCGGAAGGACTCCGTCATTCGTAGAACGGAAGCCATCGATCAAATTCATCCAGACGATCGAGACCGAGTAGAGTCAGAATTTTCAGCCGCCTATGATCCGAACGGAACGCGCAAAGTTGCGTCGGAGTATCGAATCCAATGGGACAATGGTGAGGTTCGATGGGTTTCAGTTCGCGCCAAGTCTTACTTTGCCAACGAGTCGAGTAGTAGGGCGCCCGACCAATTCATCGGCGCAGTGCGCGATGTTACGGATACTCGCATATACGACGAACGGATTCAAGCGTCGCTTCGCGAGAAAGAAGCCATGCTCAAGGAAATACATCATCGAGTGAAGAACAACCTTCAGATTGTTACCAGCCTTCTCAGTTTGCAATCGGCAGGCAAACTGAGTCCTGACAGTATTGATGTGTTGGAAGAAAGCAAAAATCGCATTCGATCCATGGCATTGGTTCACGAATCGCTATACAGCACCGAAGATTTGGGTCATATCAATATTGTTAGCTATCTTGATCAATTGTGCAGCTATTTGTTTCGCTCATTCGGAATCGATCCGTCGGTAATTCAACTGGAATTAAAGATCGACGACGTCGTATTAAACCTAGAGCGAGCTATCCCGTTCGGCCTGATCGTCAATGAATTGCTGAGTAATTGCTTAAAATATGCGTTTCCAGACGGACGAACTGGGGTCGTCTTAGTTCAGTTTTGTGCTGCTCAGGATGATTGCTTTGCCTTGACAGTGTCCGATAATGGCGTGGGTTTGCCAGATACGTTTGATTTATCGCAACTCAATTCGCTCGGGTTGAAACTTGTTGGTGATCTAACCTCACAATTATCTGGAACGTTGACAATTTCCCGTCTAAACGGTACCGAGATTCGAATGACCTTTCCGATTGACGAACCAGGTTAGAGAAAGACTTGTATGGTTGCGAGAATTCTGATTGTTGAGGACGAAGCCATTGTCGCGCTCGATCTTCGGACTCGCCTGACCCAATTTGGATACGTGGTTGTAGAAGCGGTTTCTCGAGGTGACGCAGCCATTGTAGCTGCGGAGTCGCATCGCCCGGACTTGGTATTGATGGATATACGACTCCAAGGACCGATGGACGGGGTTGAAGCGGCTGAGACGATCCGAAATCGATTTCGTTTGCCCGTCGTCTATTTAACTGCCCATGCCGATGAAGCAACCGTGAATCGTGCTCGTGTCACAGAGCCGTTCGGATACATTCTCAAACCCTTTGACGGACGTGAGTTGCGAACCGTAATCGAAATGGCTCTCTACAAGCATGAAGCCGAAAAAAAGCTTCGTGCGAGTGAAAGACGGTTTGCAACAACGCTTGCCAGTATCGGCGATGGTGTCATCGCAACGGACAAGCAGGGTTGCGTGACTTTCATGAATCCGGTTGCGGAACGTCTGACGGGATGGATAACGGCAGAAGCACACGGCATCGCTCTGACGACTGTGTTTAATATCTGCAACGAAGAGACTCGCAAGATCGTGGTGAATCCGGTCGAAAGAGTCTTGGAGCTAGGCATTGTTGTTGGTCTAGCAAACCACACTATTCTTGTGCGGCGAGATGGAGAAGAGACTCCGATCGATGATTGTGCCGCTCCGATTCACGATGATCATGGTGCTGTCACTGGCGCAGTGCTAATATTTCGCGACGTAACGAACCATCGTCGGATCGAAGAACAACTGAGGCAGTCACAAAAAATGGAAGCCCTTGGTCAACTGGCTGGCGGAGTTGCACATGACTTTAACAACATGTTGACGGTGATATTGAACTATACTCAGCTCTTGCTGCACGCATCCGGAAACGATCACCCTTGGAAAGGCTTTTTAACGGAGATTCGGAAAGCAGGAGATCGTTCCGCCGATCTTACCCGTCGTCTGCTCGCACTTTGTCGCAAACAGTTAGCTACTCCAAAAACCCAAGATTTAAACGACGTCATCGTACAAACCGAGGCCATGCTTCGTCGACTGATTGGAGAGAATAACGTACTCGAACTTCGTCTAGGAGAGGACCTGGGCTCTATACTTTGTGAAGCTGGGCAGTTGGAGCAAATCCTGATGAACCTAGTCGTCAATGCACGCGACGCTATTTCGGGGCCTGGCAAGATCGTTATCGAGACTCGGAATGAATTCGTCGAGAATGATGCCGTTTTCGGGCTGGCCGAGGGAACCTATCGAATGCTCAGGATTTCTGACAATGGTCATGGGATTCCGGCGGCAATTTTAGATCGCGTTTTCGAACCTTTTTTCACGACCAAAGAGGTTGGCAAGGGAACTGGCTTAGGTCTCGCTACGGTTTATGGCATTGTCAAACAATGCCGTGGCAGTATACGTATCGATAGCAAGGTCGGCCAAGGCACCTCGTTCACGATCCAACTTCCGCCGGCCATCAAACCAGGAATCATTGAAGACGCTACTGTAACAACGGAACTACCTAAGGGATCGGAAACCGTGTTGCTTGTCGAAGACGAAGCGGCTATTCGAGAGTTAAGTCGGCAACTACTTTTGTCCTGTGGATATAATGTTCTCGAAGCGGAACATGGTGAGCGTGCCTTGCAAGTTGCTCGCGAATACGCTGGGAAGATCGATATTGTGGTGACAGATGTCATGATGCCGGTCATGAATGCGACCACCATGCTGGAGAAACTGCGTGCCGAACGAGGGGAGTTGAAGGTCGTCTTCGTTTCAGGCTATAACAATCAGGGCATTCAGATGGAGACCAGCGGTTCGGCTACCTCTACCTACCTAACAAAACCGTTCAAGCTATCCGACCTCGCTCAGGCCGTCCGAAGCATTTTGGACGCCAAAGCGTAACTGGCTAGAGCATTTTCATTTTTCATATAGCCAGTCGGCAAACGGGCGATTCACGTAGACGAGTCTCTCCGAGACTCGTAAAAACCTCGACAAAATCGAGCTGTCAGTTTCAGAGAGACTGACCTACGTGCGGAAGGACAGCGGCATTGGTACCTGCTACCGTTTTCGCAGCCTACGTCGTTCTTGAAAATGCGCTAGTGCACGTAACCTTTGGGTTTGACTTGCTTGACCTTGCCACCTTCGCGTGCCCACAGACCGGTTCGCGAACTAAAGGTTCCAATGATGGTGAGTGGAATTCCATCTATCGCTTGCGGCAATCGAGCCGCCTCTTCGGGCGCTATCGCTAAAAGCAATTCAAAGTCTTCGCCGTCTTCAAAGGCGTGTTCTAACGGTGTTCTTCCTGTTTGCTTGGCCAATTGATGTGCTGCGTCACTGATCGGAATCTTGCTCATGTTCAGTTCTGCCCCGCAACCGCTTGATGCGAATAGGCTGAGTAAATCAATTCCGAGTCCGTCGCTTATGTCCGTTGCCGCGTTGATCTTAAAATCGGTTCGCAGTCGTTCGGCTAGAGCCAATCTCGGTTCGACTTGAAGATGTTTTCCGAGGATGCTCCCGCCGAGCTGGCCACTGACGACGATAACGTCTTTCGGTTTTGCTCCCGACCTTTTCCAAACGCCGGTCGGAGGCGCTTCGCCAATCGCCGTGATGTTCACACAGAGTGGGCCATCCCATCGGTTCGTATCACCGCCCGCAATAGCCACAGAATAACGATCGGCGTACTCGCAAACGCCTTCGAAGATCTCGGTTGCAATCGACGAAGAGGTTTGGCAGTCGCTGCGGTCGAAACCGTCCGTCGACTTCGGCAAGCAAAGCGAGAGGATAAAGGCAACCGGTTTAGCGGCCATAGCGGCGAGATCACTTAAATTGACACCGGCCAATTTTCGACCCACCGCCCGCGGGCCGCACTCGTTCAAGATGAAGTGCGTTCCGTCGCATAATGAATCAGAGGTGACAACCATCTCGCGGTCCATTATGAGAACGGCTGCGTCGTCGCCAATGCCAAGCTGAACCTGGGGCAAGCGTGAAGCTCGTTGTTTGGCCCAGGCAATAAAAGAATGTTCCAAAACGAAAGCTCTATCAATCGGCTAAACGAGGGTTGATTATCGCCGTTCTCTCCGAGAACGTAACATGAATGAGTATAGCCGTATTCTCAGGGAACGTGTCGCGAATAAGTGTCGCCGTTCTCTCCGAGAACGTAGCACGAACGAGCATTCAGTGTCGCCGTTCTCTCCGAGAACGTAGCGCCGAGCCATCTGACTTCCAATGCTTCCGTCGTCACGAACCAGCGAAGCTTTTTCCTCGTTCCCGCTTCGTTCTCGGAGAGAACGGCGACACTTGAGAGAACGGCGACACTTGAGAGAACGGCGACACTAGAGAGAACGGCGACACTTGAGAGAACGGCGACACTAGAGAGAACGAAGACAGTGGAGCCTATTTCAGGATCATGTCGTTGACCGTTTGGCCCGATGGAATCATCGGCAATACATGCTCTTGGTAAGGCACTTGAACGTCGAGCACATAAGCGCCCTTATAGGTGATCATCTCTTTGAGAGCGGCCTCTAATTCGCTCTTCTTCGAAACGGTTGCGGCACCCAAACCGTATCCTTTGGCGATCGTTACGAAGTCAGGATAGCGATCGTCGACGAACGCATGCGGCTCCAACGAACCCGGGCCCGAAGCTTCTTCGTGATCGATCGGGCCGAGATAGGTATGAGCTCGATTAGCGCCCATGAATCGATCTTCCCATTGAACCACCATACCTAGATGTTGATTGTTCAAGAGGAGAACCTTCACCGGTAGTTTTTCGCAATACAGAGTTGCCAGTTCTTGAATGTTCATCTGGAAAGAACCATCGCCGTCAATGTCGATGACCAGTGCATTCGGATTGGCAGCTTGAATACCCATTGCAGCGGGCAGTCCAAAGCCCATGGTGCCGAGACCACTGCTGCTAGCCCAAGCTCGAGGGCGTCGGAATTGGAAGAACTGCGCGGCCCACATCTGATGCTGTCCAACACCGACTGAAACGAACGTTTCTCGGTCCTTCGTCATATTCGACAAAGTTCGGATGGCGTGTTGTTGCAAAATACCGTCAAAATTTTGGTCGTAGTCGAACGGATACTTGGCCTTGAGGCGTTTACATTCTTCAACCCAAGCCGAAATATCTTCAGGGGCTTCGACAATTTTGTTGAGTTCGGTCAAGGCGAATTTGATATCGCTTCCAACCGAGATATGAGCTGTCTTGTTTTTGTTTAATTCTGAAGGATCGATATCGACGTGAACGATCTTTGCATTCTTGGCGAACTCAGCAAGCTTGCCGGTAACGCGATCATCGAATCGAACACCGAGTGCGATCAGCAAATCGCAATCGCGAACGGCGTAGTTCGCGTAAGCCGAACCATGCATGCCAAGCATGTCCATGGATAGCGGTCCGTCGGCTGGATAAACACCAAGCCCCATAACGGTCATCGTTACTGGAATACCTGTCTTATTCGCCAAAGCTCGCAGTTCTTCCGATGCATCGCCAAGAATGATCCCGCCACCACAATAAATAATGGGGCGTTTGCTGTGCTTGATCGCAGCCGCAATTTGGCGAATCTGTTCCGGACGAGCGTTCGGTCGTTTGGTGACTTTGTAGCCCGGAAGATTCATCGGAACATCCCAATCGACTTCGC
>JANOAI010000563.1:0-1792 GCA_031411055.1 Pirellulaceae bacterium | reverse complement strand
TTCCGGCAATTGACTCCTGACCCCATAACCCGAACATTTGATTTTGACGCTCCACTAGCTACTGAGAATAGACTTAGCTCGTTCGCATAGTTCGGCAGCGGTTTTGCTGGTAGGGGCTTCGACAATGATTCGAACAATCGGCTCGGTATTGCTCCCTCTCATCAAAAGCCATCGATCTGGCCAGTCGAAACGAATTCCGTCTTGATCATCCACAACGGCATCGACCAGTTTTTGACGGAGCTTACCGAGGGCAGTTGCCCGTTCCGATTCGGCCAATTCGATTTTATCTTTGATCATTACCGACTGAGGAAGTTTGGCAACGAGCTGACTGATCGAAAGTCCGGTGCTCGACATCAAATCGAGAACCTGAGCCATGCCAACAAAACTGTCTCGGACATAGCCGACTTCGGGATCGATTGGTCCACCGCTCCCCTCGCCACCGTAAATGGCTGACATTTCGAGCATTCGATCGACGACGTTTGCTTCACCAACCTTCGAACGAGAGAAAGGGACTCCGTATTGCGTTGCAAGCCACTCCATCATGGAGCTACTCGCACAATTGGTCACAAGCGGTCCTTTTTTCTTTTCAAGCCGCCCCCAGGCACAGAGGACACTTGTAAACTCTTCGCCTATATAGTTCCCCTTTTCATCAATAATAGCCAATCGATCGGCATCGGGGTCCTGGCAAAAGCCAACTTGCATGTTTCGCTCGCGCACTTTCGACGAGACGTTTCGGAGATTGTCGGCGATCGGCTCTGGCGGATGTTCGAAAATTCCGTCGGAGTGCTCGCCGAGAATTTCTACTTCACAGCCGAGCGATTGAAGCAATCGTTTACCTAATAACGCCCCGGCGCCATGATTACTATCCAACAGAACTCGAAAACGCTTCGCTTTCACTTTGTCGATCTCGATCGTGGCCAAGACTTTATCAAGATGAGGCGCGTGTGGGTCGGCGACATTCTGACGCGTTTTGATCAACTCATGCGTCACCCAGTTTTGCGAACCGTTTCGATAGGCTTCTAAAACGCGAATCCCAGCCGAGGCAGGGATCACACGTCCGTCACGATTGAAGAGTTTCATTCCGTTGTAAGCGGGTGGGTTGTGACTGGCGGAAATTTGAATTCCGCCCACCGCATCCATTTCTCGAACGAGTACTCCGAGCGATGGAGTCGAAATAACGTCCGCATCGAAAACCTGCATTCCGTGGCCACTTAAGCTTGCCGCGACGGCGTCGGCGAGCATTGGTCCGGTGGTTCGTCCATCACGCCCTAGTACAATACTTCCGCTGGGTAGCGTTGTGGCAAACGCCGCGGCGTAATTCATTGCGACGCGTGGAGTAAGCTCGGTTCCGATGATTCCTCGAAGACCACTCACACTAATAATTGGCTCAGCCATTCGTTTCCATTTCTGAACTATCGTATTGAAAAAAGCCTTGACCCGTTTTTACGCCAAGATCACCGCGATCGATCCAAGGTTGCAAGTATTCGACCAACTTTTGAGCTTCATCGTAATCGCCGTTCCAACGCGAGTTTGTCAAAACCTGATGAATCAGATCGATTCCGATCCAGTCCATCATTCCAAAAGGTCCAACTCGCATTCCTGTAACCGTTTTCCATGACAGCTCGATGTCAGAGGGTGTTGCGACGCCGCGCCGTGCAAGATCCAGCGAAGAGGAAAGTAAATTTTGTAACAACGCATTAAAAATATAACCCGGATTCTCCACCGTCTGGACGATCGGTGTTTGCCCAATGCGAATCGCAAGCTCTTTCAGTCGCTCAAGTATATCGGGGGA
>JANOAI010000562.1:0-2185 GCA_031411055.1 Pirellulaceae bacterium | reverse complement strand
TTCCGGCAATTGACTCCTGACCCCATAACCCGAACATTTGATTTTGACGCTCCACTAGGCCTTGCGAATAAAATGCGAAGCATAGCTGCGGATTTGTTGCCCGTTGAGCACATGAACGGTTCGTAGTTGCTGAACCATCGCGTCGTTGAAATGGCCAAGCGGCACATGCACCAGTCGCTTGCCATAGCGTTTGGCCAAACGCCGCCAGGCAGCACCGGGAGCCGAAGGACTCATGATGGCAATGTGACGCGACTGGGAATGCAGACACGCCGCCGCGACGACGCGGTCTTCCATCGTATCGGCAAAATCGAGCTCGGGATCGTTCCATATATCTTCGATATGGCGCGGTGGATACAGAAACAGTGCGCCACCGTATGTTGCCACCGCCACACCAGGACCGATCATCTCCTGATGAAAATCGGTTGCGAAAAAAGCTAACGTTGATTCGTCTTTGTGTTCCGCAAACCAAGTTGTCCGCCACGGATACAAACGAGGGTCGGCTTGCGATTCGAAAAGGAAAACGCACGCATCAAGATGGCCGATCGTCGGTGGCTGAATCTTGACGTATAGCTCTCCATCGTACCAATGCCGCATGGTCTCGCGAATATCGAGACCGTCCATCATGCTAGTGGTAAATTTCTCGGTTCTTGCAAGATCGGCACCCAGCGACGCTTTGGCGCGTTCGACGACGCGCGAACGAAAACTTTCGATCTGTTCGTCTTCCGGTGGCCACGAACATTGACGATAGGGATTCCAGGCCATTTGCCATTTATGTTCGTCATACTTCAATGGCTTGCGATTCAATTCGATCGATCGCCATTCTGTCGCTGCACCCGCCAATCGATTCACGACCGGCACAATCTCGTTTGCCAGTAGACGTGCTTGGTTGATGCCAAGTGTCACCGTTGGCCAGGGCAACTCGTCGACAAATGAATAATTGCGAGCGGCTTCCACCAAATGAATAGCAAACTGATCACCAAGGATTTGCTTGGCGGCGATCGCAAGCGTATAGAGATCGGGCGTTAGGCGTCGATCCAGCAAGGTAAGATTGCGAATGTATTTGAGGCATTGCGCGAGCAGGAGTGTTGTAATTCGGCGACCGCGCGGACCAAGATCTGCCATGTATGATGCCCTGGCGGTCATCAGCAATCGCTTGATCCCATCAATGGCTGGCAACTGATGATCGACAGAGTTAGCGAGGCGAGCCTCTTCATAGACGCCCGTGATGAAAGGAAGCTCACCGAAGAGAAATACCAAGGTATTCTCAGCCACCGACATGGGCTCGGCTTCGTGAACAGGGTGGGGAACAGCAATGGACGCGTTGGGTTGGAGGTAGGATTGTCGCAACCAAGGCCAATGCTGAATCGAACAAAGCGCGACCACGTTTTTATATTTTCGAGTCAGATCGCGAAGCTGTTCCGCCATGAAATGGATCCGTTCCCAGACCTGTGGATGGGTTGGATGTCCGACCGCTGGAAGGACGCTGGTTGCGAATGCCTCGATCGAAACATCTCGCAGGGCAAAGGCATCCGGCGAGGAGCATGGCTCTTCATAAAACTCACCGACTTCGAGATCAACAAACCGAATCGGAAGATGCTCGCCTAAAGCAAAGCGTATCGCCGCGATCACGCTTTGGCTGGGATCGATCGGTACATAACTATGGGGTAACTGCGATTCGTCCTCGTCCGAGCTATCGGAGTTGCTGAAATCGATCCCCTCGGAATCTTCATCCTCATCGGGTTCAATGTCCGAATCCCAACCCGATTCGTCATCGGATGCAGCCCACTCCATTGGCGGTTGCAGAACAATGGATGGATTGGGAAGCAATGGTACGGCTCGACAAACCGGTTCACCAAATGACGGCGGGAGTGGAACGGCTAAACAATCGATTGGATGTTCCAAGAGCCATTTTTCTACGGCTCTGGCGTACGGACCACTTGCATGAACGACAGGGAGGATCGTCAGTCGGTCATCGACACGAAAGCAATCGAGAGTTTTCGGTGAAGTCATAGGAAATAACCACCAATGGACAGCGCTACAAGTCTCCTCATCATCGTCACATAAAACCGACTCGCCCGATAGGACCAAAACATAACATCAATCGTTTGAGCCTGAGGCGTTAGCCGATTTCCTCAGACAAGAGATCAGCTAGCGTCCAATGCCACTGACTTTGGCGATTTCTTTG
>JANOAI010000561.1:0-3630 GCA_031411055.1 Pirellulaceae bacterium | reverse complement strand
GCTCGAACCGTATCTGAACTTTGGAAAACGATAGGTAGGCTCGTCGATCGATTTCCCGCAGAGGAATGCCTACGATACATCCTACACGCCGGCTACCGACTAAAGACTTACGGGATACATCAACCCTAGAACCGCTCTAGTCCATTTTAGGTAAGATAACACCGAATGAAATCGGCGGCCCCGTGTTCTTGCAGCTGCGATCGCAACAGGAAGCCTGAACCATTACCGACCCTTACGAAACCGTTTTCCCATCGCCAAAGGATTCGAGTCCGGTGGAGGGCGTTCGTAATGCGTCGTTCGATCCGCCAGATCAAATCGGTCGCTATCGTATTGAGAAAGTCCTCGGCAAGGGCGGGTTCGGACTTGTCTATCTTGCGAGCGACGACCAATTGCAGCGGTTGGTAGCGATCAAGGTTCCGCACGCTCACCTCGTCGAACAACCTGAACAAGCCGAAGCATACTTGACCGAAGCGAGGACAGTTGCCAATCTCGATCACCCCAATATTGTTCCGGTCTACGACGTGGGCAGTTCCGATCAGTTCCCATGCTTTGTTGTTTCAAAGTACATCGACGGAATTGATCTTGCAACGAAGATTCGGCAAACCCGATTTTCCATTCACAAAAGCGTGGAATTGTTGGCAACCATCGCCGACGCATTGCACTATGCGCACAAGAAAGGGCTCGTACATCGCGATATCAAGCCTGAAAACATTTTACTCGACAAACAAGGCCACCCCTTTGTCGCCGACTTCGGCTTAGCGCTACGCGAGCAAGATATTGGCAAAGGCCCACGCTATGTCGGAACGCCCGCATACATGTCGCCCGAACAGTCGCGAGGCGAAGGGCATCGCGTCGATGGTCGTTGCGACATTTTTAGTCTGGGCGTTGTCTTCTACCAATTGCTGACGGGACGGCGCCCGTTTATGGCAAATTCACCCCGCGAGTTGTTAGAACAAATTTGCAAAACAGAGGTCCGTCCGCCTCGTCAAATCGATGATTCCATCGCCAAGGAGCTTGAGCGTATCTGTTTGAAAGCCTTGGCGAAGCGAGCCACCGAAAGATATACGACCGCCAGTGACTTTTCGGAAGATCTGCGATGCTATCTCGCTAAAACCCAATCGGCTGGAAAGTCAAGGTTGATCGACTCGCCCACGAACGAGACCTTGATGGCAACTCCGGGTGCAACCTTGCAAACGATGCCGACGGCGACGCCACTTTCTGCCGAAAGTCATCCGATCAAGATTGTTCCCAAGGGGTTGCGGTCTTTTGATGCCCATGACGCCGATTTTTTTCTTGAACTCTTGCCAGGCGCGCGCGACCGAGAGGGTTTGCCCGACAGTATTCGCTTTTGGAAAAACGGGATCGAAGAACTGGACGCCGACCATACTTTTCCTGTCGGACTTATCTACGGACCATCCGGTTGTGGCAAGTCGTCGTTGGTAAAAGCGGGTTTGTTACCTCGACTATCCTCGGATGTCATTGCCGTTTATATCGAAGCGACCTCCGAGGAGACGGAAACTCGATTACTCAACGGATTGCGCAAATGTTGTCCCGAAATGCCGATCGACCTTGCTTTAATCGAAACGTTTGCCTTTATCCGACGGGGGCAAGGGATCACGAGCGGCAAGAAGATTATCGTTTTCCTTGATCAGTTCGAACAATGGCTTCATGCAAAAAAAGACGACGAGAATACCGAACTCGCGCAGGCCTTGCGGCAATGCGATGGAGGCCGAATTCAATGCATCGTTATGGTGCGCGACGATTTCTGGATGTCAGCGACTCGGTTTATGCGAGAGTTAGAGGTCCGTCTCCTTGAGGGTCAAAACTCCTCCGCCGTCGATCTCTTCCCGATTCGCCATGCTGAAAACGTATTAGCAGCCTTTGGACGCGCGTTTGGTATCCTTCCAGCGAAAACAACCGATACCAGTAACGAACAACTTGCCTTCGTCAAGCAAGGGGTGGCTGGTCTCGCGCAAGAAGGCAAAGTCATTTCGGTTCGGTTGTCATTGTTTGCTGAAATGATGAAAGGGAAATCTTGGACTCCAGCGTCGCTGAAATCGGTCGGCGGCGCTGAGGGGGTTGGAGTAGCATTCCTCGAGGAAACGTTCAGTGCAGCCAACGCACCACCAGAGCATCGCTACCATCAAGAGGCAGCCCGAGCGGTTCTAAAATTATTGCTCCCAGAATCTGGCACCGATATCAAAGGGCACATGCGTTCGCATCGTGAGCTGCTTGAAGTCTCCGGATACGAAAATCGCCCTAAAGACTTTCATGATCTTATTCGTATTCTCGACCGTGAGATCCGGCTCATCACGCCGACCGATCCCGACGGTCTTCATGACAGTAGTAGCAATCGACGAGCGACATCTCCGAAGGCGAACGCTAGCAGCATCGGCGAAGTCGAAATACCGGTCGATGAGAGCACTCGACTCCCTGAAGTCACTCGCTATTACCAACTATCGCACGACTACCTCGTGCCATCGCTTCGGGAATGGTTAACGCGCAAACAGGGAGAGACTCGCCGCGGTCGGGCTGAATTGCTTTTGGCTGATCGAGCCGCGGTTTGGAATGCGCGCCTTGAGAATCGGCAACTGCCTTCGCTTTGGCAGTGGATAAAGATTCGATGGTGGACGCCGAGGAAACACTGGACGATTTCGCAGCAGAAGATGATGAGCAAGGCGAGTAGGCGACACCTGGTGCGCGGAGGGATTGCCTTGGTTATCATTGCGATGCTTGCTTGGTTCGGATACGAGATTGGCGGTTATGAAGTGGCGAAAATTCTGCGTGACCGTTTACTGGTTGCAGATACTTCCGAAGTGCCAAGCATTATCAAAGAAATGCGGTCTGTTCGTCGTTGGGGTAACACGCTATTGAGAGACGCAGCTGTCGAGCGTGAGACGAACACTTGGCACAATCTTTTTAGTGTGCAGAACGGAGACTACTCGCCCGAGTCCGCCGACTATGCCAAGCGGATACTTCAACTGGATCCTCGAAAGAAACTTCACATCAGTCTTGCCCTATTACCAGACGATGTCTCTCAGGTGAAGCCTCTTTATCATCGGCTGCTTAATGCCGAACCGAACGAAGTAGCCGTGATTCGCCACTCGCTGGCACCGTACAAGGTTGATTTAATTGAAGACTTGTGGAAAGTAATGGAGTCGAAGGATCGCGAACAGGCCCCGCAGCGTTTGCGTGCGGCGGCGGCATTGGCATTATACGACCCAAGTAACGAAAAATGGGGAGCGATAAAAGTTGAAGTGGCAGACGAACTCGTCAACGTTCCGGCCGTTTATCTCGCTACTTGGCTGGATGCCTTGCGTCCGATACGTAAAACACTACTCCCGCCCGTGTTTGACATCTATCGCAACGTCAGCCGCCGGGAACTGGAACGAGCGTTGGCGACCGATATTTTGAAGGCCTATGCCAGCGATGACCCGAACGTACTCGCCGAGCTCTTGAAGGATGCAAGCAATCCGTAGCTCGTCTTGATCTTTTTGAAGTTGGCGAAGCATCGATCGTTTACGCTAGAGCATTTTCATTTTTCATATAGCCATTCGGAAAACGGGGTCAGGTACCAAAAGTGCAAAGCACCCGAAGGGCCGTTCCGGCTTTTGGTACCTGACCCCGTTT
>JANOAI010000560.1:0-2226 GCA_031411055.1 Pirellulaceae bacterium | reverse complement strand
GTACCCGGCGGTTTGAAAATCGTCGTAAGTCTAGTACACCCACCAGGGTTCGAACCTGGAACCTTCGGTTCCGTAGACCGATGCTCTATCCAATTGAGCTATGGGTGCGCAGCTGATTTCGTACGGGGAATGTCAGAAAAGTGTTGTACTCGTTCCGCAATTCATCCTGTCCGAACGCTGTCTGAACGTAAGATTCTACCCGCTTTCTCACGGCTTTGAAGCCCAATAGTCAGTCCGCGGCGCATATTCTATGGTCAAGCTCAGATGAATGTTCCGTTGAGGTAGCTTGAACCGCTTTTCCAAAGAAATTCATCGTCATTTTTCGACTTCAAGCACACAAATCCATCTACCGCAATTCGAAAAATACTGCGAAAAATCGGGTCGCAATTGCGATCTTGGCTTGAACTACGGCAAAATGGTCTTAACTTCCCGCCCAATTCTATTTCTTCGCCCGTTAACGACTCGACGACCAGAAAAAATTGTTTTTTCAACACTTCTCGCTTGGCGCCAAGATCCGTACCTGACATCCAAAAGCGTTTCTGAATGAATCTCAATGTCCGTTGCGAAATCGCCGTCGTCCTCGATCACGTTTACGGCCTTGCCAAGTCTTGGACGCTCAGAACTTTGCTGACCGAAAAAAGTTTAAAAGGTGAACTCATGCCGAAACGAACGAACCTATTCCATCGCAAAGTAAGTGGATTCTTACTTGTTCCGGTGGGGCTGATGCTGTTGCTTGTTCGACCGGCGGTTGGCCAAGAAGAATCGTTCCCTCGAGCTGAGAATGAAAATCTGACATCGTCGAGCTTCAAGCTCACTCCCCTTGGCAAACAAATTGACCTCCCCGGGTTACGTCCACAAGTCATAGCGATTTCGCCAACGCAGAGGTTGCTTATTACGTCGGGGAAGACAAGCAGTCTCATCGCCATCGATCCTGATTCAGGCGATCTACTCCAACGAGTCGGCTTTCCATCTTCCGATCAGTTGGATGTCCCAAGCGTTGTTTCGGAAAACATCCTCAAGCCAGATTCTAAAGCCCTCGCAAGTTTTTCTGGGCTCATTTTTTCAAGAGATGGAAAGACAATCTATTTGAGCGATGTCAACGGCTTGATCAAAGTATTTCGGGTTGCCGATTCACGCGAGATTCAACCTGCTTACTCGATCCCTCTACCTCCTTCTAACGCTCCGCGGCGCAAACAAGAAATCCCAAGCGGCTTAGCCCTTTCTGCCGACGAACGAAAACTATACATCTGTGCCAATTTATCTAATCAGTTGGTCGAATGGGATTTCGAAACGCGTCAAGTATCCAATCGATGGGATGTCGGAGTCGCCCCCTACGATGTCGTCGTACATGGAACGAAAGCGTATGTCAGCAACATGGGCGGGCGCATTCCGGAAGCTGAAGATTTGACGGGCCCCGCTGGTCGAGGCACTTCCGTTCGCGTGGATGGCATTCGGTTTATCGCCAATGAAGGATCGATCTCTGTCGTCGACATAAAATCAAAAGTCGTGAATCATGTTCGTGTAGGCCTTAGTCCAACTGATTTGGCCTTTTCGGTCGACGAACGATTTCTGGTTTGCGCGAATACGAACAGCGATACGATCTCAATTCTATCAATTGCAAACGAGCAGATTGTAGACACGATTCAAGTCAAGCGAACTCCGTCGGATCTTTACGGAGCCGCTCCCAATGCTCTAACATTCAGTCCCGATGGTAAACGACTCTTTGTGGCAAACGGGTCGCAGAACGCAATTGGCGTCATCGATTTCGATCCAGACGACGCGGGCGATTCGACGATCATCGGCTTGCTGCCAACAGGGTGGTACCCCGGGGCCATTGTCTATGATCCGGGTAAGTCTGGTTTGTGTGTTGCTAACCTCAAGGGAATACCTACCACGCCGACGAAGCGAGAAAAATCGGCTGGATTCAATTCCCATCAACACAATGGTTCGGTTGGATTGATTCCACTTCCAACGGACGATCTTTTGCCACCGCTATCAGAACGGGTTGAACGCAATATGCGTTATGCAGCCATGCTTGATGCCGCGTTGCTGCCTCGTCCAGACCAACCGGCGCGAGCAATCCCAGAAAGAATCCATGTAAGTCCCTGGGTTTGGGGTGGGAGCCGTTTGAATAAAATCTGGCGACTCAGACCCGAGATGCTGACTCGCGAAAGTCAGTCTCAATTTCCAACCCCAAACCCAAAGGACAAGACAAACATGATTATT